>CADBNA010000348.1 GCA_902795835.1 uncultured Lachnospiraceae bacterium
CTTGTGAGGATCCTGATGGAGGTCAAATATCCCAAAAAGCTGCGCACGATCCGGCAGGAGGGCGTGCAGCAGATGGTGGAATGGGCTTTTGAAGAGGCGTATGCGGGCAGAAAGCCCGAGTGGATGGAAATCCCTTTCCACACGGATCTGCCGATCATCGGCGTCGGTGCGCCGATTCATATCTTTCTTCCGAAAGTCGCGGAACTGCTGGGGACAAAAGCCGTGATCTGCGAGGAATCCCCGGTGGCCAACGCGCTCGGTGCCATTGCCAGCCGGATTGTCACGCGCGTTGAGCGCCGCGTAAAGGCGGAGTACAAGGGAGCCGAGCTCCTGGGCTTTTCCGTGTACCAGGGCGAAGAGCGCATCATGTTCGACCATTACCAGGATGCCTGTGCCTTTGCCGAAGAGCTGTGCCGGAAGCTGGTGCTGGAGAAAGCACGGAAACAGGGCGCCTCCCTGAATCCGGAGATCAGGGTTTCCATACGCGAAATAAAGAGCAGCCCGGGCAAGACGGGACTGCTCTTTGAAGGAGTGGTGGAAGCTGTCGCGACAGATACGTTCCAACTGTAGTACTTAAAACGACATCTCGTCAAACAGCTTTTTCTTCAGATCATATAACTTGTCGGAGAGATCGACATAGACCTCGTGCGGGTTGACCAGTCGTTTGGACTCGTCCCACAGTGTGTCGAGCTCTTTTGCACAGATGTCCCGGATTTCCATGACGGACGGAGAGGTGTAGATACACTGTCCGTTGTGGAAAATGGGAACGAGCAGCTCACGGATGTCACAGGTGCCGCCGCGCAGGAGGGTCTTTTTCCAGGTGGAGTTCGGATCGAAGATGACCAGGTCCTTTTCGGGATCAAAGGTCTCACCTTCCAGGGCGATCAGGTCTGCACGGATCTTGCCGGTTTCCCTGTCATAGAAGCGGAAGATGGTCTTGTTGCCGGGATTGGTGATCTTCTCCACGTTTTCCGAGAGCTTGATTTTCGGAATGAATTCGCCGTCTTTTCCGTTCCGGATCGCGGCCAGCTTGTAGACGCCGCCGAAGGCGGACCAGCCGTTCGAGGTGATCAGGTTTGTGCCGACGCCCCAGGAGTTGATCTTTGCGCCCTGGTCTTTCAGGGAGTTGATGATGAACTCATCCAGGTCGCTCGAGGCGGAAATGATGGCGTCGCCGAAGCCGGCTTCGTCCAGCATCTTCCAGGCGGCTTTTGAGAGGTATGCCAGGTCGCCGGAATCGATACGGATACCGTAGCCCTTCATAGGGATGCCGGCATCCCGCATTTCTCTGAATACTTTGATGGCATTGGGCACACCGGAATCCAGCACGTCATAGGTGTCTACCAGAAGAATGCAGGCGCCGGGATACAGCTTTGCGTATGTGCGGAACGCGGTCAGCTCATCCGGAAAACTCATGATCCAGCTGTGTGCATGGGTTCCTTTGACCGGAACGCCATATACCTTGCCGGTCAGGACGTTGGAGGTGCCGATGCAGCCGCCGATCACGGCAGCCCGGGCGCCCCATGTGCCCGCGTCAGGCCCCTGTGCGCGGCGCAGTCCGAATTCCATGACGCCGTCTCCGCGGGCGGCGTGCACAACGCGGGAGGCGCGCGTGGCGATCAGGGACTGATGGTTGATAATGTTCAGTATGGCCGGCTCGATCAGCTGGGCCTCCATGATGGGGGCTATCACTTTCAGAAAAGGCTCCCGGGGAAAGATCACGGTTCCTTCCGGAATCGCGTAGATATCACCGCTGAAATGAAAGCCTCTGAGGTATTCCAGGAAGTCTTCGCCGAAAATGCCGAGGCTGCGGAGATAATCGATATCATCAGAAGAAAAATGCAGATTGCGGATATATTCGATCACCTGCTCGAGTCCCGCGCAGATGGCATAGCCGCCGTCGCAGGGATTGGTCCGGTAGAAGGCATCGAAAACGACAACCTGGTCAGAAGGGTTGTGAAAATATCCCTGCATCATGGTCAGTTCGTACAGGTCAGTCATCAAGGTTAAATTCTGGTTTTGCATACGGATTCTCCATTTTTAAGAATTGCGTTCAGCAGTGTAATTTTTCAAAGTATAGCACTGCTGCAGCGAAAAAACAATCCGGGGAAAACAGGCTTGTCAGTGTTTTTAATTTGTGATATGATTGCACATGGTTCCCGGATGCCGATGTGGCTCAATTGGCAGAGCAGCTGATTTGTAATCAGCAGGTTATCGGTTCGAGTCCGATCATCGGCTTTGATGGACCCTTAGCTCAGTTGGTTAGAGCAGTCGGCTCATAACCGATCGGTCCTGGGTTCGAGTCCCCGAGGGTCCACGCACAGGCTGCCGCGTTCCGGCAGCCTGTTTTTTACGGCAGCATCAGGCAATTGCGAAATGCAGGAGTTTTGCAGTTTTCTTTTTTTGGACATGCCGGACGCGTGAAAAAGCATATCGGATGCCCGAAAAAGTATGCCGGATGCCTGAAAAATGCATTGCGTTATTTCCCGGAATACGGTATACTAATCGTTGTGAGCCGCAGAGTGCTGCGGTGCACGGCCCAGTGGCTCAGTTGGTTAGAGCGCCGCCCTGTCACGGCGGAGGTCGTCGGTTCGAGTCCGATCTGGGTCGTTTTATTTTGTCCGGCTGCGGTGGGGCGGCGGACGATAACAGGCCGGTTCTTACGCGATGGATATGCGGAGGAGACCGGCTTGTCTGCGTAAGAGGCGGATGCGGATATGCAAAGGGCTTGTCTGCGCAGGAGGCGGATGCGGATATGCGAAGGGCAGGCCGGATGTGAAAGACAGAGTAAGAGAGGCAGGCAGGGAATTGCTGTGAGCAAGACAGACTGGTACAAACTTGATAATGCGGCGAAGATTATCCCTTCTACCGCAACAGGTCCTGACACCAGAGTGTTCCGGATGGTCTGTGAGCTTCATGATGAGGTGGATCCGGTGATCCTGCAGTCGGCGCTGGACCGGACGATGGAGAGCTTTCCCTACCTCAACAGCTATCTGCGCAAAGGGATTTTCTGGTACTATCTGGAATCGACCGGTACGAGAGCGGTGGTGGAGGAAGAACATCTGCCGGCTCTCCATGAGCTGTATGTGCCCGGCAGGAAAAACCTGCTGTTCCGCGTGATGTGGTACAGACGCCGCATCAGTGCGGAGATGTATCATGCACTGGCTGACGGAACGGGCGGCTTTACATTTTTCAGACATCTGGTCGCGGAATATCTTGCCGAAAAATACGGTCTGGACCGCGCGTCCCTTCCGGACGACAGTTCCTCTGTGGAGGAAAAACAGGCGGATGCCTTCCGCCGGTTCTACAGAAGTGCCAAATCTTCAAAAAACTGGTTCCGTGAGCTGCATCCTGTGAAAGCATACCAGCTGAAAGGCCAGAAGGATCCGGATCTCCGCCTGCACCTGACAGAGGGCACGGTTTCCGTGCGCGAGATTCTCCAGCTGGCCCACGCACACAAGGTGACGGTCGGCATCCTGACTGCCGCGATCTATGTCGAGTCTGTGATCCGCATGATGGACGCAAGGGATCACCACAAGCCGGTGGTGATCGGCGTTCCCGTCAATCTGCGGCAGTTTTTCCCGTCTGAGACGATGCGCAATTTCTATGGGGTGATCCATGTGCATTTCCAGCCGGAGCATTATGACGGCACACTGGAAAGCATCCTGCCGGAGGTTGCCGCGGATTTTGAGGATCAGCTGGGCGAAGAGAAAATCTTCCGCACCATGAATTCCTATGCGGCCCTGGAGCACAACTGGGCCATCAAGATGGTGCCGCTTTTTATCAAGGACCGGGTCATCTCACTCTTTTCCGGAAGACGGGAGGGCAGTGTGACGACGTCGCTGTCCAATGTCGGCAAGGTAAGGCTTCCGGAGGAATTCGCCCCCTATGTTGACAAATTCTGCGGGTATATGTCATGCAAAACGGTTTTTGTATGTATTCTTACCTATGAAGACCGCATGGTGTTCGGTTTTGTTTCCGCCTACCGCCGCCACTCCCTGGAGCGGAATTTTTTCCGGAGACTCACGGAGCTGGGAATCGGTGTAGAGATCGGAAGCGATGATTATGACGAAGAGGTGAACTGATGCAGGTCTGCAACCGCTGTGGAATAACCATTCGCGGCAGCAAGCGCTGCTGTCCGCTGTGTGAGGGAAAACTGTCCGGGGAACCCGAAGAGCCGGCTTTTCCCGTGCTTCCGGAAAGAAAAGTCACACGCCTGTCTATTCTGCGTGTCGCTGTCTTTCTTTTTGTTATCTATGAAGTGGTGATGCTTGCGGTTATGGCGCTGTCCGGAGGAGAACTGGGGTGGATCCCGATGGCTCTTCTGCTGGGAGTGATCGGCCTGGC
>CADBNA010000349.1 GCA_902795835.1 uncultured Lachnospiraceae bacterium
CCGGTTCGTCTTCTGCGGATTCCGGTTCAGCTGCTGAGGACTCCGCCTTGTCCGCCGCGGATTCCGGCCCGGTTTCCGTTTCCCCGGTCAGGCCGCTGACTGTTCCTCCCAGGCCGGCCCGGGTATCTGTCACCACCACACAATCCGGTCTCACATTTTCCATAATCATCTTCATGCTTTCTTCCGGGACAGCCACGCTGCCGCCTGTATAGGTATTGTCTCCCATACAGCGGAGAAAGATCGCAGAGCCCCTCCCGGGACTTCCTTCCTCATTGAAGCTGATATTCAGGCAGTACTGATACTCCCTCGGGGAATCCACAAAATGTACGCTGCTCCTGACATCCAGGTCAGGATAGTCCCGGATGCTTACCAGCTGGTTGTAGGCCTTTCCCTCCCTGTCATCTCCGGACCAGTAGTCGTCTGCATCTACTTTGACATATTCCAGCTGACAGCCGGGATCATCCGCAATGCCGAAAGCCTTGTTGAAACGATAGGTGCCGATTGGCGTCTTGGTGAAGACGCCTCCTTCCGCATGTTCCTCATCCGGGCACATGCCGTCACGGCCGATATAAGCAGGTGCGGCCAGAATCATTCTCCAGCCGCCTTCACTGTCCCGGGAATGCAGAGATACCGTAGCGGCAGAGGAATTCATGTCGATTCCTTCAACGATCAGCAGCTGAGCCGCCTTCTCGTCCTTTGCCCCGGGCAGCTCCGCCACCCAGTCCGGCGAAAGCGGGTATTCCCGCAGGTCTTCGCTTTCTTCATCTGCCCGGGCGGATGTGCTTTCTCCGTCTGTCTGAGAGGGTTCGTTTTTTTCATCCGTCTGGACGGCTTCCTCTGCGGCAGAAGAAGCCGTTTCTTCCGGAGCTTCAGCAGGGGTGCTCACGAAGCTGTTCAAAAGTACTCCGGCGCCAAGAAGGCATGCAAGTGTCATATGCCGGAGTATTCTCCTGATAGGTGCCATCTCGCCATTCTTCCTTTCCTCTGTCATCACTGTAAACATATTACCACAATGTCTTATGTTTTTGCTGTTTTCTTTTTTTACCTGTCCGGCTTTTCTCCTGACATTCGTCACAGCAGCGTGTTGGCCACTGCAAGCACACCGAACCCGATGACAGCCACCAGGGTGGACAGGGAAAGAGCGGACGCGATATATACGCGCTGGTCTTCATCGTCGGCAAATACCGGCAGGACGAAAGGCAGGGCGATATTCACCACTACGCTTTTAAGAGCTTTGATGCCCTCCCGGGAAAGCAGCATCCTGCTCCGGCAGAACATGCCGAGGCCGATCATAAGCACAACCGGCAGGACGGTCTGGAGAATTTCGATAAATCTGGCCATGTCGGGCTACCTCGCAAAGAACACATCACCGGAGATGATTCGTATTAACGATACCGGTTCTGAAAAAAGAAGCACTGCGGCAAGCGGTCAGCCTCATAAACGTTATTGCTTAACCCGGGTTAAGACAACCGTCATTCGGCAGAGTGGCGGCGGCTGCTTTTTCAGCCGCCTGCGCTTTGCAGTGCTTCCGGCCTGTAAAGAAAGGCGTTTATTATCTCATCATGGCAAAGTCAGGCACGATCGTCTTATCGCGCCGGCTCTCCGGCATCAGGCGACAGCCGTATCTTCTTCAGAAGCCGGCGCTTCCTCTGCGGGTGCCTCTTCCGCCGGCTGCTCCTGGCCTTCAGCCGGTACTTCCTCTGCCGGCTGCTCCTGACCTTCTGCAGGCACTTCTTCTGCTGTCTCCGCCTGCGGCTCTTCAACAGGTACATAATCAGGATCAAGTGTGGACATGGTATCGATAATCACTACACAGTCCGGCTTCACCGTCTCCATGACAGTCCTCAGGCTTTCTTCCGGGATCGCCACGCTGCCGCCGGTAGCGGTGGCTTCACCTGCGCAGCGGAGGAAAATGGCCGAGCCTCTTCCCGGTGTTCCTTCTTCATTGAAGCTGATATTCAGGCAATACTGGTATTCCGGTTCCGCATCAACAAAGTGTACGCTGCTTTCCGGATCCAGGTCGGGATACTCATTGATGTCAACCATCTGATTGTACGCCATGCCTTCTCTCTCGTCTCCGGACCAGTAATCATCCCCGTCAACCTTGATGTACTCCAGCTGGCATCCGGGATCATCGGCCAGGCCAAACGCCATATTGAAGCGATAAATGCCGATCGGGGTTTTTGTGAAATCGCTGCCTTCCTGATGGTCTGCATCCGGACACATGCCATCTCTTCCGATAATGGCCGGCGTGCTGAGAATCTCTTTCCAGGTGCCGTCCTCGTCACGGAAATGCATGGATGCAGACGCAGAGGATGAATCCATCGTATTCCCGCCCACGATAAAGAGCTGTGTCACGCTCTCATCCTTTGCGCTGGGAAGCTCTGTCACCCAGGCGGGAGACGGCTGGGCATTCTGCAGCAG
>CADBNA010000350.1 GCA_902795835.1 uncultured Lachnospiraceae bacterium
AACCTTGGCGGAGTGGCGTGCCATGCGTATTTTGAGTTTGAAGGGAAAAACCTTAATGTCGAAGCCTTTCAGAAAGCGTGGGAAGCAGTCGTAGCCGGCCATTTTATGACAAGCGCAAAGATTAAAGACGATGGTACTGCCTGCTCATCCGATACCGGTTTTCTAAAGAGCCTGTTTATTTTTGATCTGTCTAAGGAAGAAGAGGCAGCCGCGGCGGCTACTATGGAAGATTGCAGGAAAAACAGTTCCCATAGAAAAATGGAAGTCGCCAGAGGACAGGGAATTGGCGGCATCCTCTTCCTGCTTCCAGGGAAGAAACACAGATTATGTTTTGATATTGATCTGGCAGTTTGTGACGTAAACGGCATACAGAGTCTTCTGAATGAATTAGGAACAAGATATGCGAAAAAGGATTATTCCAGAGGGGAAATATTACCTATACCCCAACGAAATGAGATCGCAAGGCAGGAGATTGCTGTAAATCCGATCATTCCTGATTATGGAAATAATGTGGGAGAATTGTCCGGATGCAGCTATGGATCTTTCGATTATAAGTTAACAGAAGAAGAGAGTCTTCGGATGAAAGAATATTTTGAGGGAACAGGTGGAGACCTGTTTTCCGGAATGCTTTTTCTCCTTGCGAAAAGCAGTTCTTTTCAGGAATTAAGCGTAAACATACCGTATTTTTCGGAAGCATCAGGCTGGGATCCGGTGAGTGATAATACGAAAATTTTCTGGCTGAACCTAGATAAAAAAGACCTTCATCTTGGCAGACTTCAAACGGCCATTAGACAAAAACTCGCGGAAGAAGAAAAAAAGTATCATAATTCCTCAGGCATCGTACCCGTTGTGTATTCCTACAATCAGAATGGGATTTTTCTAAACGTGGATTTCAGAAACAATATCGGAAACCTGACCTTTATGATTTCGCAAACGCCAAATGTCTGTCTGGATGTACAGTTGTTTAATATGGTGGATGGAATTCTGATCAGTTTTGTCTACCCGAAGGAGATGGAAGGTGTTGAGAAAATCAAAGAGTGGTTCAATCAGTATACAGGCGAGATAAAGGAGTGCGTAGCAAATGGAAAATAGAAATGTTGTCAGTGGAATATTTGAAAAAGTCTTTGGCATAGAAAAACCATCTCCGGATCTGCACTTCACGGAGCTTGGGGCTGATTCGATCGGAGTCATGAAACTGCAGATAGAAATCAGGAAACAATTTGGATTCAAAATAGATTTTCGCAAATTATATTCACTGGGATCTGTTAATGAGATCGGTGATTATATAAGCGCAAATGTAAACCAGGGGAGAGAAACATGAAGAAACAGATCGAATTTCTCCCGATACAGAGGATGTATTCCCTTTTCAGAAAAAATGCAGGCAGTTCTTTTTGCGATCAAGAGATGTACGAAGTCTACTGCAGAAAGTTTGATGAAAATACTTTTTCTGTGGCCTGGGAAAAACTGTGTGAACTTCATCCGCTTCTTCTGGCAGAGCCGGATTTGCAGAATGATTGTCTCCTGCTCGATACGGATCGCAGGGTAATTCCGGAGTATGTACATTTCGATAAAGAATATTCAGAGTCGGAAAGTGAACGGGAATGTTTTAAAGACAGACTTTTTCATACGTCGATATCCGGCGGGCACATCGTGAAAAAAGTGGTAGTTCTGGAGTTCGCGGGTGGGGATGCGACGATCCTCACACTTACGGATGGAATTGGAATCGATGGAGAGAGCCAGGAAATCATGATCAGAGATCTCATCCGGCTTTACGAAGAGAGGGAAACGGAAAGGGAGTGTGAGTATTCTTCATTTGCAGAGGATTATCTCGAAAAACTGGAAGTGAATAAGGCTGCGACAAAAGCTTTCTGGGTGGAAAAAGCAGGGATGCATCCCGAAGGGTACAAACTCAGCTGTGAAGCAGAGGGAAATGATGGCGATGTAATCACATTTCGAAAGACTCTGTCGGGAGAACACAGCCAGACACTGAAAAAACTGGCAGGTAACTCGCATATTTCTTATTATGCATTTCTTTTGGCGGTATATGTCCGGGTTTTAGAGAGATACACGGATCAGAAGAGTTTTGCTATTTCTGCGCCGCGATCTGTCCGTTCTTACGAACTGGATGGGGTTGAAAACACAGTCGGAATGCTTACGGATTTTATACCGTTGATCGCTTCTGTCAGGGAAGGTGATTCTTTATTGGATACGGCTGTCTATGTACAGGATTATTTGTGGCAGGTTTTTGATCTTGGGGAAACCTCTAGAATGGATAGTCTTCGCATTCTTCAGGACGAACTCCAAAAGCCGGTGATTCTCAAATGGACGTTTACCCTTATCACTGAGAAAAAAGCGGAAACAGAGTTGTTTGTCCGTAAAGGAGTCAGGGTTGAGACCGGAACAGCGGACGCAGAGATGCTTTTGATGGAAACTGCCGAAGGGACGGAACTGATCTTTGTTATCCGACCGGAAAAGGTGAATGAAAGAATCTGCGCTCGGATTGTTTCGCATTTCACAGAGCTGTTGACTGACCTCACAGAAGGAAAGCTGTTGCCGACAGAGACTGAGATTCCTTTGTGCGCAGCTGATCAGAGAGCAGTTGAGTTTGCGAACAATACGGAAAACAAAGAGTTGATTACAAATCTATCCTTTGCAGAGGAAATGAAATCGAGGGTCAGACGAAATCCGGATTCGATTGCTCTCATAAATGAGGAAAAAACATATACATACAGAGAACTGGATCTTGAAGTGAGCAGACTCTCGTCTGTGCTGGCAGAGAGAAAAAAGGGCGGCGCGGACAGGATTGCTATTTTTATGGAAAAAAGTTCTGATCAGGTGATTGCCGCGCTCGCGGCGGTTTACGCCGGGACTGCTTATATGCCATTGGAAACCACGCTGCCGTTGGAAGACATTAACTGGTGCTTGGAGCAGGCGGGGGTCAGATATATCATTGCATCTCAAAAACTCTATGACAAAGTAAAGGATGCTGCCTGTGACGTCGTTGTATACGAGACTCTTGCATCTGATGCGCGCGATCTGTGGACGTTGGAAACGACGGAAAAGGAAGAGCGGAGCTGCAAAAACGATGAGAGAATTG
>CADBNA010000351.1 GCA_902795835.1 uncultured Lachnospiraceae bacterium
CAGGTTTAGAAGGGAGGGGCTTGATGAAAGATGGTAGATTCTGGAGGAGAGGCGCCGGTGAATTCATCGGATATACGATAACGGTCACCTTTCTGCTCTATATCCTGATCCTCGGACTTTCCGCGATGATCCTCTTCCGAAATATCCGCCTTCTTACGCAGAGCGCGCAGAAGGCGGCAAGAGAGTGCGTGACGGCGCACAGCCTTGCCGACGCAGAGAAAATCGCGCAGATGGAAGCCGACAAGGCCCTGCAGGGGCGCACCGGCGTTTCGGATATCCGCGCATCGGTGACGCCGGCGGCCTTTTCGGGTAATGAGTGGAAGAAGGGGAGCTATATCTACGTGAGGGTATCGGCCTATATTGCGACAATGGATCCTCTGACATCCGGGACGCGCGACTGCGTAGTGATGATCATGGTCGAGCATGAAGAGGATGAGGAAGAGGATCCAAGGCTTGCGGAAGGGGGGTGACAGATCATGCGGAAGGCGTATCTTTTTTTTCGGAAAGGGACCGGAACCATGCTCCTGGGAAGTTTCATGTGCGTTATCTGCGCGGTGTTTTTCCTGTATTTCTGGAACATGTTCCTGTTAAACAACAGTGCCGTCAACATGCAGAATGCCCTTGATTCCATAGCGGACGGGACAGCCTATGCCATGGCAAAGGATACAGGAGAGTATGAGGATGCCGTTGACGAGGCCGGAAGGGTAAGAGGCATCGTCACGGATGCTCTGGGCGCGGATCTCGGACCGGTTGCTGTCAGCCGGGAGGCGTTTGAGAAGAGCACGATTGATCTTACCGTCAGGGGAATGCTGTATCCGGCCGCAGCAGGAATCTCAGTCGTCAGGCGCTCCGCGACCACATTCGGAGCCTGTGAGTATGTTCAGTGGATGATGCGCGTAGCGGAAAATGACCATATCGGATACAGCCAGGCGGACCGGTATTCCCTGTTTTCGGCTGCTGATCTGAACGAGAATACTTCGATGCAGGTCAACTGCGACTGCTCTTCCCTGGTCAGCATGGCCATGATGAAGGCGGGGATTTTTGACAGGTCCGGCGCTTCCATCTGTACAACGGCTACGCTGCCGAACGCGCTGCTCTCTGCCGGGGCAAGGGATGTGACATCAGAGACCGAAGGCGGCACGGATCTTTCCCGCATGCGGAAGGGAGACATCCTGATCTGGGACGGCGCGGGAAATCTGGGGCACGCGAAAGTCTATGCCGGGAACGGCCTGCAGGTGGAAGCGGCCGGCGATGACATCGGGGTGATTGTCACATCGTACTACATTGACGGGCATGACTGGCATGTATACAGACTGTGAGGTGGCCCATGGGATACCGAATCGTAAGGAAGATGAAATCCGGAGTCGGTGAGATGGTCTCTTTTTCCATCATCTGCGTACTGCTGTCCGTCATTTTCATCTATATCACGGCCTTCCTGCAGTACGCGCATGCCATGGATGCCCTGACCAACGCGCTTACGGCGGCAGGGCGCGCGGCAGCGCTGTGCGAAAGCGAGGAGGACGCGAGAAGGCGCGTTCAGATGGTGGCGGAAGCGGCTGTTACGGATCCCGCCCTTTCCGAAATAGAGACGGAAATGTCTTACGCCGACGGGAACAGCTGGGAGGGCGGCAGCTACGTAAAGGTAACGGTCAGGGCCTATGTAAGGACGATGGATCCCTATATCCTTTCCGGCGTAAGGTCAAAATCACTGGTTACGGTCATTGAAGAAAAAATACAGCTCTATGGAAGCAACATCAATCTGTCACCGGAAGCGGAGGCGCTCCGTCCTCTGGTGGAGGCCTGTGCGGCCGAGTACGGCATATCCGAATACGTCCCCGTCCTCATGGCGATCATCATGAACGAATCCGGGGGCGTCTATCATCCGGACGGCGGAGAGTATACCGGAATCAGTGACGCATCCGGCGGCATTGCGATAGGAGCGGAGGAGTCGCTTCGGGAAGAGGCCAGGATTTTCCGGGACATACTGGACTATACCTACGCGAGAGGATGCGATCTGGACACGGCGATACAGTCCTATAATTACGGGCCGGGATTTGCCGATTTCGTGGCGGCAAGAGGAGGCGCCTACAGCTTTGAACTGGCAGAAGAGTTTGCCATGATGTATTCGGGCGGGGCAACCGTCCCTTACGTAAATGCCATATCCGTACCGATCAACGGCGGATGGCGGTATCAGTACGGGTGCATGTTTTACGTTCTCTGCGCGCACCAGTATCTGGGCTGATACCGGATGCCGCAAGGAGCGTGCCACAGACTGATTCTGTCATATTTACGGTGAGGCAGATCCTTCTTTACAGCAGCACATGGAAGCGGGAACTGCCTCCGGACAGAAGAAAACCGGATTGGCCGGATTACGGCAGGAAGGCGGATATATGAGTGGAAAAGCAAAAGCCTTGAAGAGATACGCGAAGCGGTTTATTGAGGAAGAGTCGGGTATGGAACTGCTCCAGATGGCGATTGTACTGGCGGTTACCGTCGGACTGATCGGCGTGGTAAAAGGTCTTGGAGACATGGTGAGCAGGAACATCTCCAACGCGTCCAATAACGCGGATGCCGAGCTGGGCTCCATCATAGGCACCGGCACGGGAAACTGACAGAAAGCCGGGCAAAAAAAGTGTGTGCTGCCGCAGGGTGCTGCTTGCGGCAGCTTTTCTTTGGGGGGTGAATCAGGCATGAGAAAACGAATGAGAACGGCAGCGGCTTTTGCCTTATCCTGGCTGCTTCTTTCCTCTGTCACATACGGTGAGGACATACAGGTTACGATAACGGAAGGGGGATACGCGGATCTGCAGGCTCACGGGCAGGGCGGAAATGCCGCGGGAGGATACGGAAACGCTGACAATGCCGGGAATACCGGTATGATGGAACAGTCATCCGCCGGAGGAGGCGCTTCCTATGGAGGAAGTGCGGCCGTGCCGGTTCCGACGCCGGCTGCACAGGGCAGGGCGCTGGAGAGCCAGAGGGAAGTAAAGCGCCTGCTGCAGAGCCTGATGAACCGCGCAAGGAACAATTCCAGAACCGTTCAGTCGGGCGTGAGCCTTCTTACCATGGGGACTGCCGAAATGTCCTTATCCGAAGTGGAGAGCCTGCGGAAGCATCTGGGAACCTTCTATGAGTCCCTGGGATCCGCGTACATCCGCGGGAACCAGCTGGAAGGATATGCCTCACTGCTTGAAGGATGGTTTTCAGATGGAGGAACGGAACAGTCCGGAAGTGAAAGCGGGTCTTCCCGGACCTGGACGGCGCCAGATGCCGACGATCCCTCCAACCGCGCGGGAGGGCTTTACAACTCGCAGGCGCCGGGTTCAGGCGCGCTCCCATCTTCAGATATCAGCGGGCTGCATCTTGGCAACAGGGGGGACTACCGTGACTTTCTTTCTTCCGTCAATCTCGCGGATGAGGAGATGCGTGCCGTCTGGAAGGAACTCGCATCCAAAATGCATGCGCAGTACGCGGACAGGGAAGGACAGGTTTACTATTTTCCGGCAGGAAACGCATACCTTCACGGCGGCGTTTATCCGCCGGTGCATTTCTACGGCCTGGATGCGGAAGGCCGTTTTGCCGGGGACTACGGCGGCATCCGGATGGACCTGGTCGCGGGAGGTCTGCATGACTGCACTTCCTGGATCGGCAGGTTTTCCGGGATTCTGGGCAGGTACCGGTCGGGAGCGCTTACGGATTCGGTCAGTGTGGCATATCTGGAAGATACATGTATTACACATGTGGGAGAGCGGAACCTCTATAATGTGAATTACACTTCCAATAACAGGCGCTGGAGGATTTATGACCGGAACAACAACCTGGTCCACACGGAGTTTACGGACAACATAGAGCATATCTACAGGATAGAAGGCCTTGCAGAGGGCACGTACCGGGTCCTGGTCGATCAGGAAGCCGTTTTTGACTACAGGCGGGATATGACATATTCAGGCTGCGAGTATCTGGTGGATACCGCGACAGGGAATATTCTGTACTTCAATGAAAAGGGGGCCGTGGGGAATATCACGCTTGAGAGGGAGAGGGTATCCGGCTATGTAAGCACCGGCCAGACCTTTCTTCTGACGGTGCAGGAAGGCGGGGATGCCTCCCTTACGGAAGATCCGCCGACACAGCGGGTCCGGTAGATGGCGTCCCCGGTCAGAAATCACACACTTCTTTTGAGGGATTCCGATATTGGCAGGTTTTTCCTGAAGATACCGGGATCCCTTTATGATGCAGTGATGGAAATGGATGGAAAAGCATGCTAAGATACAATCACAGACCGCTTGTTTATCCGGGGGACAGGGAATAACTATGGAACACAAAAGAGAAAAGAAGAATTCAATGATTATTGAACAGGCCTTTGATCTTATTTGCCTTGCTGTGTCTTATGGAATTCTGTTCCTTCTCCCCCAGAAGATCGATTTCTTCTTTTACCTGATCTTTGGGGTATCCGCCTTTCTGTTTTGCATCGGTTTCTTCCGTCTGGGCTTTTCGTTTGATGCCCCGGCAGGCTCTAAGGGGGAACTGGTTGCCGGATTGTTTTACACGGGGTTTGGAACGGTTTTAAATGCTGCGGGTTTATATGGCATCTGTCAGGACCATGGCAGCGGACGCAGTATTACGATTGCGACACTTCTGCTGATCGAAGCGCTTGTATTGTTTGCCATGGCAGGGAGCAGTCCCAAAACGCCGGGAACGCAGAGACTGTCAGCGATCGTGTTTCGGGCTGCGGCTGTTCTCCTTATTGTTTTCGGGATCGCGTTTGCCCTCTGGAAGCGTATCAGCGTCTCTTCCGTGATTGCTGCGACCATGCTTCTGATTGAAGGAATTTGCCTCTGGAGGATGGGAGGCGGCAGCAATCCATTCAATACACTGAATTCCGAAATACAGGCGGTCCCGGGACTTCGGATTCAGATCTCGCAGCTTCAGCAGACTTTTGCCGGTGTAGAGACACAGCTGGGATACCCGTGGATCGGGAAGATCAAATCGATCGGGCAGGATGCTGTCATTTACGGCCCTTCGGAAGACGGCTTCTGCGTTTACGGCTACTATCTTTATGGGCGTTTCTATGTCGCCGGCAGTACCAGCCCTCTCTTTCCCAGCCCTGAAGATACCGCGGGGCATACCGTAACAGAAGTTCCGGACAGCAGCGGGCTCCTGCTGGCAAAAGAAGACCTTCCGAAAGCATATGCCGGAATGTTTGCACGGTATGCAGAGAACGGAAGCACGCAGTGGATCACGGATTGAGGAGGAAAGTATTGTAATAATGCAGAGTATTAACAATCAGCCGAACAGAAGAAATGGTCCCACGCCTTCCGGAGGCGATTACTCAGAGATTTTCTACTTCAACGAGCGTCATGAGATCGCAGAGCCGGAGGAGGCAGTCTCTGGAATAATCCGCGAATGCAGGGAAGACGGAACACTTGTGCAGGAAACCTGGTTCAGGGTGAATCAGGAGAAAGGAGAATCGGCGATGACACTGTCTGAAGCAATTGATGCCCGCCATTCTGTAAGGGCGTACAAAGACAAACCGATACCTGAAGATATCCGTACGCAGCTCGATGCATTCGTTGCGGAGTGCAATGAAGAGGGCAACCTCCACATCTCTGTTCAGTATGATGATCCCGCAGGGTTTGATTCCAGACTGGCACAGTACGGCAGTTTCCGAAATGTGCAGAACTATATTGTCCTTGCAGGGAAGAAGGAGGGGGATTTTGATTTCCGCTGCGGATACTATGGGGAAAAGATCGTTCTTTTCGCGCAGCAGGCAGGACTTAATACCTGTTGGGCAGCTTTGACTTTCAACAAACGGCGTGTGAAGGAGATCGTACCCCCGGGAGATTCTCTCTGTATGGTGATCGCTTTGGGATTTGGAGAGACGCAGGGAAACAGCCGCAGGAGCAAAACCGTCGATGAAGTCGTAATAAGCAGGGGGGAGATGCCTGACTGGTTCCGCAGGGGCGTGGAGGCGGCGCTTAAGGCGCCTACGGCAATGAACCAGCAGAAATTTGTTTTCGGCATGAAGGATGGAAAGCCGGCAGTAAAAGTAAAGGGCATAGGCGTTCATACGAAGGTCGACTGCGGGATTGTTGCGTACCATTTTGAGGTGGAATCCGGCAGAAAGGTGACGTTTGCCTGATTATCCGCCGATTGCCGGCACTAAGGAAAGACATGATATCCCGCCGGCCAGGCAGGATGAAAAAACGTTCAGAAAACATTTGGGGCTTTCACAGTTTACGCCGGATAATAACCGGAGGGACTGAGAAAGCCCCTGCTTTCTTTTAGATCAGTAAAGCACGCTTAGGGCACTTTGACTCGTATCCGTGTTAAGATAATTGACACATCCTATTGAATAGGGTAAAATCAGAGCATGAAAAGAACATTCTTTGAGATGAGACACTTTACAAAAAAGTGGAATGAGTTAGGGAAACACTGATAAATAATGACATACTGCCATAAGATCAGCGTTTGTAAATTTTTTTCAGTTGCTTATCACTATAATGCCCAGAATGGGCTGAAATGCAGCTGGTTTTCGGCTATAAAGCCTACTTTTTGTGGATAACTTGCCTAATTGGACACACTATGCCATACAGAATTCCCTCGTTCGCCCGGTACGGAAGCATTTTACAAGATTGGCACTGGCAAACAGAATGTGGAAACGATTCATGTTTTTGGCTATACCCCGGTATACCACCTTGGCATATCCGAACTGCCGCTTGACAATTAAAAACGGATGTTCAACTTTGCATCTGACCGATGACTTCCGGTTTTCGATCTCCTTATCCCAGTTGATGCCATTATAGCTGGGAGAGATCTTAAGGCTGGACGGCCTGACGTTTGTACGGAACTCTATGTTCCGAAAATGTTCGTTATTCCGAATCTCCGGCCGCTTTTCGGCTCCGCTGTATCCGGAATCGCCGTAGCAGACCTCATCGTCCTCTCGCAGGAGATTGGCGGTTTCATCGATGTCATGGACATTGGCTGCTGTTCCTGTGATCGTGTGTACGTAACCGCTCCCGGCATCAACTCCGGCATGGACTTTCATGCCGTGGTACCACTGGTTGCCTTTCCTGGTCTGGTGCATTTCCGGATCACGTTTGCCCTCTTTGTTCTTGGTAGAACTCGGAGCTGCGATGATCGTCGCATCTACAATGGAGCCGCCATGCATGATCAGTCCGGCTTTTTCCAGGCGATCGCTCACATCCTGAAAGATCTTTTCTCCGATGTGATGCTGCTCCAGAAGATGCCAGAACTTCAGCAGGGTTGTAGCATCCGGAACCTGTTCATCGATGAAGTTGATCCCGAGGAAGTTTCTCATGGCATAGCTGTCATAAATGGCTTCTTCCATCCCTTCATCGGAAAGATTGAACCAGTTCTGCATAAGATACATGCGGAGCATGACTTCGATGTCCTTCGGCCTGCGGCCACGTTTGCTATTATAATAATATGGCCGGATGATCTCGATCCACTGAGCCCAGGGAATGATTTCATCCATGGATTCAAGGAAGCGTTCCCGCTTGGTTTTACGCCGGCGGTTTGCGTATTCAATGTCACTAAATGATTGTTGTTTCATGCTTGCACCGTCCCTGTTTTTGATGTTTCCATTATACAGGATTCGGGGCTTTTCTTAAACCGGAGGTGCTGAATTAATCAGCATTTCCCTAGATATAAAGACCATGTGCATAGAGACCGGCACCTCTCAAACGGAGATTGCCGATAAGCTTGACGTATCAATTCCATATGTCAATCGAATCATCAAGGGTCGGGAGCAGATCGTGAACAAGACGTTCGTGAAAATGATGGATGAACTCGGCTATGA
>CADBNA010000352.1 GCA_902795835.1 uncultured Lachnospiraceae bacterium
CCGGCAGCGCAGACTCATTTTTCCGCCAAAAAAAGATGCTGAGAAATGCTTGTATCAAGCCATTTCCCGGCATCTTTTTTTCATGGATCCCGGCAGGTGCCTGCCCGGTATCAGCTGCACTGCCGCTTTACGGGGAGCAGCTATACCGCGTTCATTTTCCCGGCATACCTGCGTGCCACCTGCCTCGGTACAATCCTGCACAGGAAGCTCATCAGCTTCGTAAATCCGCCCTGAAAGCAAAGAACCTTTTTTCTGCGCATGGCCCGGAGCCCCTCTTTCGCCACGTCCTCCGCCTTTTTCGCTCTGCTGAACATCCTGGAATCTCTGCCCATGGAAGCAGCCGCCTCAAAGCCCGTTGCCGTAGGCCCCGGGCAAAGCGCCGTAACCGTCACGCCGCTGCCCCTGACCTCCTCCGCCACCGCCTCAGAGAAACTGAGCACAAAGGCCTTGGATGCGTAATAGACCGACATTCCGGGACCTGCGCTGAAAGCCGCAACAGAAGATAGATTCAGTATGCTTCCGTTGCCGCGCCGTATCATCTGCGGCAGAAAACAGTGTGTCAGCTGCATCAGCGCGGCGATGTTGACCTGCACCATCTGATACTGCCTGTTCCAGTCAGACTCAGCAAAGGCGCAGGCGTCCCCGAATCCGGCATTGTTGATCAGCACATCCACCTGCAGCTGATGCTCCAGCGTGTAATTGAACACATTGAGGGCAGCATCCGGGACAGAAAGATCCATGGCACACACATAGACTGAAATGCCGCCTGATTCCAGCTCGTTCTTGAGTCTGTACAGCTTCCCTTCATTCCGGGCGACCAATACAAGATCGTATTTTTCGCGGGCAAGCAGTTTCGCAAACTCCAGCCCCAGCCCGCCGGATGCACCGGTAATCAGGGCAGCTTTTCTGTTTCCCATGATCCCCATCTTTTCCATCACCGCCTCAGACTGCTCGCGCAGTGCTTCTCCGTTCGATCCCCGCAGACAGAACCCCGGGGCAATCCTCACAGCTCAATCACATGGGGCTTGATATCCGGGTCATGGTTCGCCAGGGATTCCACGCAGTCCGGGTCCAGACTCTGTTCCCGGATCCAGGCCAGAGACTGCTTCTGCAGTGTCTTATCCGCCGCGATGCCGGAGGTGATCATCTGCTCCCAGCTCCTGCGGGCATAGCCGCCGTCGGAGAACAGCAGCACGAATCTGCCCTCTGCATTCTTCACCTTTACAGCGAACAGACCGTCCGCATGTCCGGGAATATTGATCAGCTCGATTGAGCCGTCTCCCAGCAGATCATAGGATCTGCCCACGGGGCCCTGCGTGTCATTCCATTCGAATTCCGTCAGGGGAATATCCTTCCACCAGTTCCTGTAATAGCGCACCTTGTTGGTGATTTTTGTGGCAAACCTCACTTCATCCGCTGCCACCAGGAACTTCTTCGCTCCTTTGACCTGAACCAGGCCGTTGGCATGGTCGCAGTCCAGATGGGTCAGCAGCACTGCGTCCAGATCCGAATCCCTGATGCCCATGGCCAGCAGCTGCTCGTCAATGCACTGGCCCAGGCCGATCCGGCCCTGGTTGACCTCATACAGCATCACGGTACCCAGGGACCTGATCTGGGCTCTCCTGTCAAACTCGCCGACGGGGCTCATTTCACGCGCCCAGCCCGTGTCCACCAGAAACTTTCCCTTCGGGTGCTCAATGAGATACGCCGAAACGGGAAGCCAGAGGCGGTCTTCCTTTTTCCCAAACACGCCGGAAGCCTTGATGGCATTGCTGTTGTCGCCGCCGAAAGGCAGGTCGGGAGCGACACAGACCTCACCGGTGTGAAATACATGAATCCTGATATCAGCCATGAAAAATGCCCTCCTGTCAGATCATCCCGCGGTTTTCCCGCCGGCATCATCATTATAGGAGGGCATTTTCCGAAAGGACACTACACATTCCGGGAAAGTGTCCGGTCTTACAGAAAACTGACGAGTGAATCCAGCAGCTTATGCAGAAGCGGCTTGATCTCCTTCACGCTCGCTGAGTCCGGTTTTTCCATCCAGTAGGTATATACGCTGATCACCGAGGACGCGACAATCTCGGCAACAGCCTCATAATTACGGAGATGCCGCTTTTCCGGATACCGCCTGCGGAAATTCATTTTCATGGCATCCTTCCATTTGCGGATGAAGCGGAAGTTGGGCTGCCTGACAAGGAAGGCGTAGATCTCGGACCAGTGCTCCTTGATATACTTCTCCGTTTCATCCATGAAAAGGGAGAAATCCATATCCGGATAATTCCCGGCGGCGGTCTTTTCCGATATATCCACAAGTCCCCGGATCAGGTCATCCTCGATTTCCTGGCGCACATCATCCGTGTTGCTGTAGTAGGCATAGAAGGTGGTGCGCGCAACAGGCGCGGCAGCACAGAGGCCTTTCACTGTAATATCGGTAAAATCCTTCTGCATATACTGCACCATGAACTGCGACCGGATTGCCTCTCTTGCGTCCATAAGCCTTCTTCCTCCCATACCTCAGGAAAATGCACATCCACCTGAATGCGATGAACCTGTCATTCATTCTATCTCGCCCGCAGCGGCTTGCCAATCCCGGCATTGACAAGAAAACTTCTATATGGTAGCATTTTCATGTACTACTATATAGGAGTTATTGTCATGACTGCAAACGGCGGGTTTCTGGTCACGAAGATCAAGCAGCTTGGTGACCGCATCTTTGAAAAGGTCCTTAACGAAAAGGGGA
>CADBNA010000353.1 GCA_902795835.1 uncultured Lachnospiraceae bacterium
AGATACAGGGATGTGAAGAAGATACAGGGATGTGAAGAAGAACACAGGGACGTGAAGAAGAATACAACGATGTGAAGAAGATACTGGGAAGGAAAAATATGAAGTATGAGGCATCACAGAAGACTGATGTAAATGGCGTCACCCTGCATTATGCAGTTGCCGGAACGGTCGCGGGAAAGCCGATTGTGCTTGTTCATGGAAATGGAGAGACACATGATCTGTTTGACACAGAGATCGGCCAGCTGGCAGAAGCCGGCTACCGGATCTATGCGCCAGACTCCAGAGGACACGGCGCAAATACGCCGCTGACGGAATACCACTACGACGACATGGCAGATGATATTTACTATTTCATAAAAGCGCTTGGTCTGGAAAAACCGGCCTACTACGGGCACAGCGACGGGGGAATCATTGGCCTTTTGCTGGAAATCCGGCATCCGGGCACCCTGGGAGTCATGGCCATCAGTGGTACGAATCTAACCCCGGATGGGCTTCAGCCTTCATTTCTGGAAGAATTTACGGCCATTAATAATAATAAACCGGATCCTCTGATCACCCTGATGCTTACAGAGCCGCATATCGCTCCGGAATCCCTGCGCGACATCCGGATACCCGTGCTGGTAACCGTGGGAGAGCATGACCTGATCCTTCGATCAGAGACGGACAAAATCATGGCAAACCTGCCTGATGCCACACTGGAAGTAGTGCCGGGTGCGGACCACGGCAGCTATATCGACGGCAGCCCGGTCATGGGAGAGATGCTGATTCGGTTTCTGGAAGAGGTGGGAGTCAGAGGGAGAGAAAAGGAGACAGGGGCCTGAGACGGAGGAGACAGGGGTCAGATCTGTGTCTCCTCCCTGTCTCCTCCCTGTCTCCCTCCGGTACTTCCGTCTCCGCGAACTATCTGTCGTCCGTCAATGTTCAGAAATTAATATCCGGTTTGATTTCACATGCAGAACGAACAAATTATCTGATTGTGCTTTTTTTTCTGAGATTATTAATTCTCGTTGATTGATTCTTTCAGGATACGGTTTTCTTCCAGAAGCGCCTCGTATCTGTCTGTGAGACTTGTGAGTTCCGCCTTTGCGGAGTCGAGTTCCGTTTTTGCGGAGTCGAGTTCCGTTTTTGCGGAGTCGAGTTCCGTTTTTGTTGAGTCGAGTTCCGTTTTTGTGGAGTCGAGTTCAGCCTTGGTGGAACCAAGTTCAGTCTTTACAGAATCGAGTTTGGTTTTGGTTGAATCCAACTCTGTTTTGGTTGAATTCAGCTCTTCCCGCTGCTTTTCGATATCCAGGCGCATTAGCCGACGTTCTTCTTCGAGTGAGGCCTGATCCATCAGGAATTTTTCACGCCGTTCTATCATGTTGCGGAGTTCCTGTTCTGCTGAGATCTCATACATGGCATTTGCCGCCTTTCTTATATACGGATTCTTTCTGGCCAGTTCACGAATCTCTTCCCAGGTGGATGCGCGGAACAGTTTTGTCCAGTAAACCAGTGCGGATTCATCCGGAGCTGCAAGATCCATGCTTGACATGTCCAGGACGCGAAACGTGAATTTGTCGGTATATGCCTTTTGGCTGTGTGTTTCCAGCAGCCTGTATTCGGAATAGAAGCGCCTGTCTTTTGGAAACAGAGTATAGTCCAGAATCACGATGTGTGTGACTTCCTGCAGATTCTGATATCTTTTTCCGACATCCTGATCTGCAATCATTCTAGCTGTATAAAACAGAGAACGGTTGATCCAGAAGGTGTAAGTGTATATCTGTATCTCGATATTTATGATATGATTATTATTGAGGATCAGCTTGATGTCAAGTATGATTTCCTTATCCTCTGAATACTTGCCATTGCTGATCGGATTCAGGATCCGGGTGTCTTTTATGTCTTCCGGACTGACAGACAGCAATGCTGCCAGCAGTCCCTTCAGGGCTTCTTTGCTTTGCTGCATGACAAGGTGAAACATAAGATCCTGCTTTAGGGGATACTTTACTTCACCGGCAGCCTGGTCCAGTATATCTTTCATTTTTGTCCTCCCATCAGCATCCTGCTGTGTGAGAACCATTACCGGATATTGATTTCTGTGAGATGTGAGATCCTCTTCCAGACGAGGAGAGGATAGATTAAGACACGGAAAGTATAGCACGTTTTTTGGAAAAAGAATATACCACATAAAAAAATGCAATTCAGGAGGGAAAGAAAATGTTTGGGTTTCAGTATTATGCGCCTACAAAGGTTGTTTTTGGCAGGGAAGCAGAAGAGCGGACGGCGGATTTGCTCAGGGAGCAGGGCGCTGAAAAAGTCCTGATTCATTTTGGCGGGCAGAGTGCCGAGAGATCGGGCCTGCTGGACAGGATCAGGAAGAATCTGCGGGATGCGGGGATTGCGTTTTGTGAGCTGGGCGGTGTTGTCCCGAATCCGCATCTTTCTAAGGTGCGGGAAGGAATCTCGATGGGGCTGGCGCAGGGCGTTGATTTTATTCTTGCGGTCGGCGGCGGATCGGTGATTGACTCCTCGAAGGCGATTGCCTATGGACTTGGAGAGCCTGACAAGGATGTCTGGGAACTTTTCGCAGGGAAACGCAAGGCTGTGAAATGTCTGCCTGTCGGTTCGATCCTGACGATTGCCGCAGCGGGAAGTGAAACCAGCAACAGCTGCGTGATCACAAATGCAGAGACCGCCGAGAAGAGGGCATATGATGATGATATTGCCCGTCCGAGGTTTGCG
>CADBNA010000354.1 GCA_902795835.1 uncultured Lachnospiraceae bacterium
CTGATTGTTGTGGCACTGTTTCTGAGCTACGAAATGCTGTACAATCACATTATCGACAGAGAACGCCAGAACACAGGCATGGCCTATATGATGCTTCATATCTTTCTGATTTTTGCATTGAACAACATAACGGCCGCTCTCGAATTTATGCGGGATCCGGAGATTCTGCTTCTCCCCAGAATCCGATTTTTACTCCTGGCGTTTCTGCTGTTTTACGTCTGCCTGTTTGGCCTTATGAAATATGCAAAACGCAGAATGGGGCTGAGCATACGGTTCATGGCGCCGCTTATTGCGCTGGCGGTTCTGTTTGTTGTTCTGATGCTTTTGTTCCGGGAAAATATGAAGGTGAATATTGCCATATCGGTTGTGTTCGTTTATGCGATGTTTCTGAGAATCTATCTGTTTCGCATGGGAGTCAAAAGGGGCGGTTCTCTCTGACTTGCGGATTTGGAGGATAATATGAGCAGGATAAAGGAACTGCAGAAAAAAGTGCATAAAGAATTAAAATGCATCGAAGAAAACCAGAAACGCGCAAATGCCGTGGCGCATCTTCACGGTGTTTCGCTTGCTGCAGTCATGATTGCGAAAAAGCGCGGTGAGAACGAGGAACTGGCAGCCATGGCAGGTCTGCTTCATGACCTGTATGCGTACAGGAGCGGGTCTTATGATGATCATGCGCATAAAGGGGCAGAGTATGCCAGGCAATTCCTGCAGGATATGGGAATAACTACGGAAGAGGAAACAGAGATTATCTGCTCTGCCATATGGCATCATGACAGCAAGGAAAAAACAGACGATCCGATGGATGAAGTTCTGAAAGACGCGGATGTCATTCATCATTCACTGGGTGATCCGACAAAAGAGGTAAAATCCCATGAGCAGGAGCGGTATTCACGGCTCTGTAAAGAGTTTGGATTCCTGACTTCTTGACTTTTTTCCGGAATATGGTAGAATATCTTCAACAAGATAAAAGGGAGTAGCCGAACGCCAGTAATGGCGGGTTTGAGATCGTCAGCCGACGTCCCGACCGGACATCCGTATCAAATGAGATGGCAAGACTTTTATCGTGCATGTTCACGGTAAGGGTCTTTTTTTGTGTCTGAAGGCCTTCATAAGACAAGTGCCGTGAGCAGCAGCTGATAACTGCCGTTTACGGCATTTTTCTATGAAAGGAGGTTCACTATGCTGAACACACTCATTCCCTACCTTGCTGTTTTTGCCCTTGCTGTCCTGCTGGTCATCATCATTCTGACCGGCTATGTAAAGGCTCCGCCGGATATGGCGTTTATCATTTCCGGCGCGCGCAGAATGCCCCGTGTCCTGATCGGGCGGGCGGGAATCCGCATTCCGATCTTCGAGAGGCTGGATAAGCTTTATCTCGGACAGATCTCTGTGGATATCAAGACGGATACCTTCATACCCACGAATGATTTCATCAATGTGAAGGTAGACGCCATTGCAAAAATCCGCATCCGCAATGACGCAGACGGCCTTCAGCTGGCGGCCAAGAACTTCCTGAACAAGGCCCCGCAGGCAATTGCCGCGGATCTGCAGGACTCCCTGCAGGGCAATATGCGTGAAATCATCGGCACGCTTGACCTCAAATCGGTCAATACGGACCGGGATTCCTTCTCAGACCAGGTAATGGCCAAGGCGTCACGTGACATGGATAAGCTGGGCATCGAGATCCTGTCCTGCAATATCCAGAATGTAACGGATGAGAATGGCCTGATCGTGGATATGGGTATGGATAATACCGCCAAGATCAAAAAAGATGCCGCGATAGCAAAAGCCCAGGCGGACCGCGATGTGGCGATCGCGCAGGCGGAAGCCAACAAGGCGGCAAATGACGCCCGGGTAAAGGCCGATACCGAGATCGCCATGAAAAACAATGAACTGGAAATCAAACGCAGCGAACTGAAGAAGGCGGCGGACATCAAACGCGCGGAATCCGACGCAGCCTATGAAATCCAGAACCAGGAGCAGCAGAAAACGATCCTTGCGGCTACAGTAAATGCCTCCATTGCACAGGCTGAACGCGAAGCGGAGCTGAAGCAGAAGGAAGTCGAGGTCAGACAGCAGGAGCTGGCCGCACAGATCGAAAAGCAGGCCGACGCGGAAAAATACCGCGCCGAGAGAGCGGCCGAAGCCGAGCTGGTACAGCGCCAGAAGAAGGCTGAGGCGGAGAAGTATGAACAGGAGAAGGCTGCAGAGGCCAGAAAAGCCAGAGCGGAAGCAGACAAGTATGCGGCCGAACAGGAAGCGGCCGGCATCAAGGCAAAGTATGACGCAGAAGCAGCCGGTATCGAAGCCAGAGGTAAGGCAGACGCGGAAGCGATCCGGGCCAAAGGCCTCGCCGAGGCAGAAGCCATGGAGAAAAAAGCCGCGGCATACCAGAAGTACAACAGTGCGGCCATGGCGGACATGCTCATCAAGATCATGCCGCAGATGGCAGCCGAGATTGCAAAACCTCTGAGCCAGATCGACAAGATCAACATTTATGGCACGGGCGGAAGCGGGGATGCAGGCGCTGCCCAGATCTCCGGGAATATGCCTGTCGTCATGAAACAGGTCTTTGACACTGTATCCGAGGCCACCGGCGTAGATCTCACAGAGATCATGCGTGCAAACACCTACGATGCAAAAGTGACAAAGAACATCAATGTAACCGGCCTGGACGGCACACAGACCCCGGAAGCCGGAAGCGCGGAGGAATAACCGAAAAATAGCGGGCAACTGTTCAGCTGCTCTGCAGGTACTGCTCAAAGAGATTAAACAGGGGCTGACGTATCAGGCATTTGACGTGCATATATGCACAGAAAGTGTAATGCGTCAGCCCCTTCACAGCTGCTCCAGAACATCAATATACGGTTTGACAGAAGACGACTGGTCCTGATCAGATATCAGAATTCCTTCCGGAGTGGCTGCGATAACTGCATTTTTCAGGCCCATGACCAGAATGGGTATGCCCAGTTCGTTTATGACATGTACATTTGAACACTTCTCATCCAGCAGAACATTTCCCCCGGCCGGTTCTTCCGCCTTCTCCATCATTTCCGCCACTTCATTCCATGTACCAAGGTCTTTCCACGGCCCTGTGTATTCCAGAACTTCCAGACTGGGTTCCCCCTCTGCCAGAGCGTAGTCGAAGCTGATGCTATCCAGGCTTTCATAGTTTGCCAGGAGTGATGCGTAGTCAGCAGTTCCAAGCAGTTCGCGGCTTCTGTTCAGCACATATTTTAATTTGAATGCAAACACGCCGCTGTTCCAGAGGGCACCCTGTGCAATATATTCCGCCGCTCTGTCAGAGGAAGGCTTCTCGATGAATACATATTCACGTGAATGAACGCCGTCTGCGAATCTGTCGCCTCCTGAGGAGCTGCTGTTGCCTGCGGCTCTGCCGTCACCTGTGGAACCGTCAGGACCTGCGGTCTTCTGAACTGGCTTTATATATCCGTACTTCTCGCTGGGACAGGATGGCCGGATGCCCATAAGCACGAGATTCCTGTCACTATTCTGAGCTGTTTCATACATTTCCCTGAAGCGCCCGAAATAGCCGTTCTCTGCATAGGTGTCCACGGGGCAGACAACAACGGCCTGATCCTCTGAAATGCCCAGAACGTCATGAAGGTATGCCGCGGCAAGGGCAACCGCCGGAAAGGTATCGCGCCGGGCTGGCTCTTCTGATATTTCGATTTCCGCTCCAAGCTGGTCACGGATGGCAGGCACCTGTGTGCAGCCGGCTGCGACAATCACAGAAGCAGACGGGGCCGCAGCCCGTATCTGCCGGTATACTCTCTGCAGCATGGATTCACAGCCGTCTTCGGTTTTAAAGATCTTCAGAAACTGTTTGCTGCCGCTGTCATTTCTGAACGGCCACAGCCGCTTTCCGGATCCCCCGGCCAGCAGAATGAAGTATATTTCTTTTTCCATTTCTATATTTTGTCTCCGAATAAAAGGCAGGATTGTGGATGCATTGTAACACAGAACAGGTTTTTCCGGGAGTTTTTTGCCGGTTTTTTTATTTCTCCTTTCATCAGCCGCTTCAGGGAATAAGAAACAAAACGGCGGCAAACAGCCGGTGCATTGCAGGATCTGATATGCTATATTATTTTCAGTAGTGTTTACCGGGTAACAGTTTTGAGAGGGTTATGCGATGATTCTGTTCATAAATGCGTGTGTGAGAGAGCAGTCAAGGACAAAAAGACTTGCTGATTGTTTATTATCACGTCTGGATGACCGGGTCGAAGAAGTCGTCTTGCTGGATCAGGATTTCCCGACGGTTGATGAAGCATTCCTGAAAAAAAGGGACCGGCTTATCGAGACCGGGGATTTCGGGGACCCTCTTTTTGCCCTGGCCCGGCAATTTGCGGAAGCAGACCTGATCGTGATCACGGCTCCTTTCTGGGATTTGTCTTTTCCGGCCGTGCTTAAGCAGTACTTTGAGCAGATCAACGTGACCGGCATCACATTTATGTATACGCCGGAGGGATATCCGAAGGGACTGTGCAGGGCAAAAAAGCTGTATTACATCATGACGGCCGGCGGCGCGTATGTGCCTGAAGAATTCGGTTTTGGTTATGTCAGGGCACTGGCGCAGAACTTCTACGGCATAGAGGATGTTGAACTGATCAAGGCTGTCGGACTGGATCTGGACGGCGCGGACGAAGAAAGCATCATGCAGGAATGCATGCTGCTGTTTCAGGAAATCAGATAAAACAGAGAGCTCCCAGGCTGCCCGATGATAAGAAAGGTTTTTTATAATGGCCTGATCGAGCCGGAAACTGTATTGTAATCGGTTTTTGCAAGGTTCCACGCCGGAACCAGGAATTCTTCATAGTACCGCTTCTTCGTGAATTTTCCGGCTTTATAGTCTCTATAAGCCTTTTCAAAGGCGCGCAGGGCACCGTTTGTCATATAGAAGACAATACCGCCGATAATGAGAATTGCGCAGCCCGCGATAACAGCTATCCAGAAAAGAACGGTGTAAACGGTTTTAAAATCTTCATACCGGATTGCCATGTATTTAAGAGCTATGCCGATCCCGATAATACATATAAGCAGGAATATATTTAGAAACAAGGGCCGGTTTCTTTTCTTCCTGTATATATCTAATGTGGCCTCACTTAACGCCGTCAGTTCTTCTTTCGAAAAATTTTTTTCTGAATATGATTTCTGCATGGGCAATCTCCATCCGGGAATTCCGGCCGTTGTACTATCAGAAATCAGTATACCACCTTTCTGCCTGATCACCAATACAGCGTGTGACGGATCTGTGACGGAGCATCTGATACTATTCACTGGTGAGAGAAAAAATGACAGCTGATAAAAGAAATAAATATACAAGGAGAAATGCCATGAAAAAACTGATACATATTATTCTGCTGGCTGCCATGCTGACCGCAGCACTTGCCGGCACAGCCTATGCAGATGAAAACATCGGCGTCGAACCGGGACAGGCCATGCCTGACTTCACAGTATCCCTGACAGACGGATCGACGGTCACTCTCTCTGAGCTTTTGAAGAATAAGGATCTGGTCGTGCTCAATATCTTTGCAAGCTGGTGCGGCCCCTGTGAAAGAGAATTCCCCGAGATGGAAAACGTCTACGAGGAAAACAAAGACCGGATGGAGATCATTTCTGTTTCCGCCGAGCCGAAGGACACTATGGAACTCATTTCTGACTATAAGTCCAGTCACGGGCTTTCTTTTCCGATGGGATTAAAGGGGGATTCCCTGAGCTTTCTTAAAGTCAGTTCGTTCCCAACCACAATCTTCATCGACCGGAACGGGAATGTCGGATTTATCAAAGTCGGGGCTTTTGTCAATCGCGCGGAGTTTGAGGACAAGATCAACGTCTTCCTCTCACAGGATTATAACGGGAATCCGCTGGCTTCCGAAAAAGCAGTCAGCCTGCTGCCGTTGCTTCTGGGATGGTTCATACTCCGCACGCTGATGGTGGCCGTCGGCAGATGGGGCATATTCCGCAAAGCCGGCAGGAAAGGCTGGTACAGCCTGATTCCGTTCCTGAGCTCCTATACGGAATTCGACATCTGCTGGAAAGGCTGGCTGGGCATCCTCGTGGCGCTCTGCTCATCTGTCGCTCTTCTCTCCAATTTACTCGGCCTTCCCGGATTCGTATATAACATCATTCTGGCCGGAGAATTCCTGCTCATCCTCCTGGAGAGCCTGAAGCTGGCAACGGCTTTCGGAAAAGGAACGGTGATGGGTGTGCTGATGGCAATACCTGTACTCAGGGAGGTATGCAGACTGATCCTCGGCCTGGGCAAGGCCCGTTACCAGATGCCTGGATCAAATGTCGCCGGGGCATAAACTTGGTGTGAGATCTGAGAGGGGCTGCCACAGGAAGCAGCTTTGTGCATATATATTCTTCCGGAAAACGCTTGCGCTCTTTCTCGACGCAGCGGTACTAAGTTCAAACTTCGTGCTTACGCACTTGTTTTCACTAAGTGCCGGCGTC
>CADBNA010000355.1 GCA_902795835.1 uncultured Lachnospiraceae bacterium
CACAGGTCTCGCGTCCCCGCTGCTGATTATAGACCCTTTTGGCAGGAGACATCGTATAGTGATGGGGAAATTCTTTTGGTCCTTTGGGACAGTTCCACCAGACTGGAGAGGAGAAGGAATCGAGGATATTATTCGGATCGGCGAGTGCATAGTTGTTACGCCACATCCACTCCTCCATAAGGTCAGGGTGTTTGACTGAGAAGGTGTTGAAACCGGGCAACGGTTTGCGGTCGTGGCAGTAAGAGCAATCAGCTTCGCCGGAAACCATTTCCGCTACCCGAGCGTTGAAGACACCATTGCAGTCCGGGCATTTCCATGCGGCGTAGTACGAAGAACTCGGGAGAACGCTATCAGCGGTACGGTCATTGCTTACGTCCCACAGCTTGGAAATCTCGGGATACCGGTTTGTAAGGGTGTTGAAACCAGGTAGGGGTAGACGATCATGGCAGTAACAAATCTGACATTTTCCTGCCCCTAAACCGAAGCTACGTTGGGGACGTATTTGACGACTGATAACAGCGGCAGCCGGAACGATATAGATCGTCCGGCTGCCATTGATTTCTGTCAGGTTATTGCCTTTGGTTATTTAAAATAATACGGGAACGTTGGGATCGATATGCCGATGGAATTGAACTTGTTGATGGGGTTCAGGACCTCCTCGCATCCCGTGATGCGTCCGAGGTCATCAAACCGCAGTACATAAAAGTATCGGTTCCGATAATTGGCGCCCGGGGCGTTGTTGCCGATCCAATCCACCACACCGGTGCACATATATTCGCAGAAATAGACATGGGGGTCATCGGTCTCCCAATACTGACCGGCCTCGTCAAAGTCGATCTGGGGGCAGCTCAGGAGGCTCCATGTCTCCACCCGTTCCATCATCTCGGGAGGATAGAATTCCTTCATCTCCGGAGGAAGGAACCAGACTTTCGAATCATACCCCGGCGCAAAGGATGCCATCTGGGAGACCGCATCCCAGTAGTTGGGACGCCGGAACGAGTTCAGGTTGTCCTGGATCCTCTTTGCCACCGCTTCCGGGGAGGCGTCGAGATTTGTCTCGTCCTGCTGGGCATGGGCTTCCTCTCCATGGCCGAGAGCGGCTTCGATCCGGGGATCATAGAGATCCATGTAAAACGTGGGTACGTCGGCATGCACGGCATACAGGAAGTGCAGCGGGTTCCAGGCGATCTTGATGTATACGATCTTTCCGCGCTTGAATTCAACACGACAGAAGATCTTGGAGTCAAACCTGCCGGGCTCCCGGCCCCAGTCAACATCAGCCGCAACGTCCCGGATGCCCCAGAAAACGTTGGGGTCGGGCGTCCCGTATGCTTCTTGAACGACGGAGGTGGGGCTGCTTACCGTCCGGGCAAGCCAGCTGCGATACTGCTTATAGTCGAAGGCGTCCATATGCTGCGGCATCCCGGGGGGCGCTGAGGGAATATCGACAACGATATCCTCAGAGAAAAGGTCATCGTACTGCGGCTCCCAGAAGTTTGCGGTCATATAGGTATCAAGCTTTGCCCTGTTGAGCTCTTTTGTGTATTTGAATTCGTAAGCCATAGAAATCTCCTTTATTCCGGTGGACAATCCTTTGTCCGGGTGAGCGAAACGAAGCCGGTGTGAACGGATCCGGATCAGCCGGCTGTGTGACGCTTGTCAAGCTCCTCGTGGATCTCCTTGATCCGCTTGTGCGTCAGGTTGAACATCAGGCCTGCGACCAGAGCGACCGCGCCAAGGATGATGGGGAACAGGCCGAACCAGGTGTGGATGCCGGAGATCGCGGTTTCCGTTACATTACCGGCTTCGAAGCCATAGGCGTCCAGGATGACGCCGAGTCCCATGGAGGCGAGAGCGGTAGCGGCTTTCATGACAAAGGTCAGCGTGGAATAGATAACGCCGGGCGCATAAGAACCGGTAGCGTAATCGCCATAGTCCGCAATATCGGGAATGGCGCCCCAGCAGACGGTGATGGAGCAGCACAGGGAGAGCCCGCAGAATACCGAGCCGAGGATCGAGCAGATCAGATTGCCGCCGATAAGCTCCAGCAGGCCCGTAATGATGAGGCACACGCCGGCCGCCGAGAACATCACTTTTCGGTCGAATTTCTTGGTGGCGGCGGGAACCAGAAGGATGCCGGCCAGGGGGACGATGGACATGACGGAAAGAATGATTGCGATATAATCGGGGTTACCCAGGTAGAACGGCGCATAGTACATGCAGAAGGATGCGCGGGCTACCAGAGCGCAGTTTACCATGCAGACGACGATGGTGGCGATCACCGCATAGCGGTTCTTGCCGAAGGCCTTCAGGCCGGCCGCAAAGGACGTGCCCTGCTCGGCCACGACCGGCACGCGTTCCTTGCAGACAAAGGCGGGGATCATGCCGCCGATGATCAGTAGGACGGCAAAAATGACCGCTGCGGCGAAGAAACCGCTTGCCGTCATCTCTTCGCCGCTGCCGGCGGAGAACTTCAGAATAATGACGGAGCCGAAGGTGTTGACAAGGAAGGAGCCGACATTGGCGCCCCAGTCACGATAGGCGCCGAGCGTCACACGCTCGTCGGTGTCTCCGCTCATAGCGGCGGACAGGGAGCCGAACGGGACCTGATACGAGGTCTGCGCGATGGTGTAGAGTGCATAGATGATGACGGCGTAGGCGATCTTTCCACCGGTGGGAATGTTGACATTGCAGAAAAGCAGCGCCATCAGAACGCCAACGGGAATGACCGAGAAGCGCATGATCTTTCCGTATGTCGTTCCCTTGCCGTGGGCTTTATCGACCATGGCGCCGATGATGACGTCGTTGATGGCGTCGAAGAACGTGACGAACATGATGATCGCGCCGGCTACTGTGCCGCCAAGCCCAAGACCCAGCGTCAGGAAGGACAGCAGGAAGGTACCCACAAACAGGTAGGCGCTGTTATTGGAAAAGTCACCAAGCCCGTAGGCGAGCTTTTCACCTAATCCGATCTTTTTCATTTGGACCCTCTCTTTCTTCAAATAATGGTGGACGTTTTGTGTCGGCTGCTCTGATGCTGTTATCATTTTATCGAATTAAAGCGTCTATGTGAAATACCGAATCACAATGACTGTTATTTGGGAAATAAATAACCGGACTGTACATGCCGCGCCATTGATGCTATACTTACGTAGTAAAGAGAGGTATGAGGTATGGATATCAAAAGCCTGCGCTGCTTTGTTGCCGTAGCAGAGAAGCTGAATTTCAGCCGTGCGGCGGAAAGCCTCTACATGTCCCAGCCGGCGCTCAGCCTGCGGATCAATTCCCTGGAGGAGGAGCTCGGCGTCAAGCTGTTTCGGCGCAATCGTCAGAAGGTCTTTTTGACCGCGGCCGGAGCGGCGATCCTGCCGGAGATCCAGGAGCTGCTTGCCAGACTGGACGCGCTCCCGCATCTGGCCGGCGCCGGCAGTCTCATCGGGGACCCGGACACGGGCTTTATTCATGTGGCCCTCGACTCAACGCTGCCGGAAACGATGCTGGACGATCTGACACAGCGGTTTTATGATTTCTATCGCAAATATCCAAAAATCGACGTAGAGCTCTCCTCCGTTGACTACCGACAATTTGAAAGCGCCCTGCTGGGAAGGAAAGTTGACCTTTGCTTCATGGGGCTGAAGCATAGCGAATATGACCATTTGAATCCGGCGCTGAACAGCATCCTGTTCAGACGGGAAAAAATGGTTCTTGCCTACACCGGCGCGGCGGATGCCTCGCTTCCAGCGCTGGTGAGAGACCGCGAGCTGCTTCAGTTGGTTGGGGAAGACCGCTGGAATCTGGTCCTTCTGAACTATCTGGAGGGGGAGAAGATCCCATTCCACCCCAGGATTGTGAGCAGCGGTTTTGCGCTTTGCGCCAGTCTGATGAAGGAATCCACCGTCACGTTCATGCCGATATCCTTCTTTGAATCGCTGACATCACCAAATCTGAACTATCGGGAAATGGATATCCCCGATTCGGAGGTCCTTTCCTGTTTTGTGTGGGATCATATGAATTTCAATCCCGCATTACAGCTACTGATGAACCAGTTTCACCAGGAAAGCATTTGACTTTCGTCCTGCAGGATGCACTATTACGACAATTAATGCTCTGGGAACTGAGACTGGTGAAAAAGACTGATGCGAAACATGATGTTGGTGATTTGTACCAGAATTCTATTCAATTGAATGAGAAATGAGCCATACGTCATTACATATCAGTTGACTATAACGTAACCCGTTGCCGGGCGCATATAAAAAGAGCGGAGGCCTGACTCATGTGGAGTCAAACCTCGGCTCTTCCGTTATTTGGTCACTATCTGATATTCTTTATCAAGTGCCCTTCTCTATCCTGAGATTTCGGAGGAAGAATTGTACAGCAGGGTTTATCACTTCTGTAAGCCAAGCTGCGCAAAAGGATACATCAGGAAAATCTGGTAGGTGAATATGGTTTAGGTTTGGGTGGTTGCACGACTGATGGTATTGATTGAACGCAGCGATCCCCTGTCCGCTTTCCAGACAAAGAATTTGAGACTTCAAGTCAGGAACATATTTCATCTGCGGCTCAAATCCCGCTTCCCGGCAGGTCTGGCGCATCAGCTCAGATACCACACTGGATTCATCCGGCGCGACCTCCACGAATACATCATCTGAAAAGTCTGCCAGTGTCAGGTTTTCAACGTCGGATAATGGATGATTCTTCGGGAACACAAGCTCATTGGATAAAGAATACAGTTCCTGAAACGCTAGCTCCG
>CADBNA010000356.1 GCA_902795835.1 uncultured Lachnospiraceae bacterium
ATATTCATAATATGGCTCCGTGGTCAAGAGGTTAAGACATCGCCCTTTCACGGCGGTAACACGGGTTCAATTCCCGTCGGAGTCACTATATACGGCGTCGTAGCCAAGTGGTAAGGCAATGGTCTGCAACACCAGTATCCACCGGTTCAAATCCGGTCGACGCCTCGTTAACCCGGTCAGTTGACCGGGTTTTTTTTATTGTCTTCTTGATAATTGCCTGCGATATGGTAAAATATTTTATAGATTGCAGAGAATGACCGGATTTTTCAGACGGGATCATTCGAACCGGCTGTTTTCTCTGCGAGATGTTCACTGTTGTTTGTTCAGACATTGAGGAGGCAAGTATGAAAAAGAGTTTTAGAAAAGCAGCGGCAATTCTGGGAGCGGCAGCCCTGTTTACCGGAACACTGGCAATTCCTGCTGCAGCAGAGACAGAAGGCGGTCCGTTCAGTATCTGCATCATTACATCCAGCGGTGTGGATGACGGAAGCTTCAATCAGGACTGCTACGATGGCATCAAGACATTTATCGCTGACCATCCGGACTGCACCGTAAAGGATATCAAAGAGGGAGATCTTACCCAGCTGATTCCCACGGTTGAAAAGAGCTTAGGCGATTACGACGTATTTGTGCTCCCGGGCTTCAACTTCTCGACTGTCGGAGACATTGTTATTGACAATCCTGACAAGAAGTTCATTGTTGTCGATAATCCCGTAAATGACAGCGAGGGCAATCCGGTTTCCGAGGACAACCTGTATACCATGACGTTCAAGGAACAGGAAGGCGGCTTCTTCGCCGGCCTAGCAGCTGCTTTTTCCACACAGACAGGCAAAGTTGCCGTTGTCAACGGAATTGCATTCCCGACCAATGTCAGCTATGAGTATGGTTTTATGAGCGGCGTCAATTATGCAAATGCCAAGTACGGCACAGATGTTGAGATCGTTGAACTTCCGTCTTATGCAGGTAAGGACATGGGCGGCAATGATGTCGGCGGCAATTATGTAGGCGCTTTTGATGATGAAGCGACCGGCAAGGTAGTCGGTGAGGCCCTGATCGACGAAGGCGCAGATGTTATCTTCGTAGCGGCAGGCGCATCCGGAAACGGTGTGTTTACTGCTGCCAAGGAAGCCACAGGCGTCTATGTAATCGGCTGTGATGTAGACCAGTATGATGACGGAGCAAATGGAAATGACAATGTTATTCTGACATCTTCTCTGAAACTGATGCACACCAATGTTACCGCTCAGCTTGAAAAGATCTATGAAGGCACTTTTGCCGGAGAAGACGCGATCCTTGGCGCCGACACGGATTCCACCGGCTATGTATCTGCAGAAGGCCGCCAGCAGCTCTCCGAAGATGCGCTTACAAAGATGGCGGAGTGCTATGAGCTTGTAAAGTCCGGAGAAATTGTTCCGGCTTCCTGTGACGAGTACACACCCGACGATTTCCCGGGACTCTCATAAAACAGCGTCATTTTGTTATCTGATATACCTTCCCGCCTTGGGGCGGGAAGGGTTTTGTTTTTGCGAGATGTGCGCATCGCGCGGGACAGGGGAGATTGTTCTCTCCTGTCAGATTGTATGCGGGCAATGAATGTATGAGGAGGGCAGATGGAAGACTATATTGTGGAAATGCGCCACATCAGCAAATATTTTCCCGGCATCATTGCAAATGATGATGTCACGATCGGGATCCGGCGCGGAGAGGTGTACGCCCTGCTGGGAGAAAACGGTGCCGGAAAATCCACTCTTATGAGCATGCTGTTCGGCATGTATGAGCCGGATGCCGGAGAGATCCTGATCAACGGGGAAAAAGTAGTATTTCATTCTTCCAATGACGCGACGGATCATAATATCGGCATGGTACACCAGCATTTCAAACTGGTGGACAATTATACGATTGCCGAGAACATCGTGATGGGAGTCACTCCCATGACGAAAAAGCTTGGCTTTCTGCCATGGATCGACCTGAAGCGGGCGAACCGGGAAATCAGCGAGCTTTCAAAAAAGTATGGACTGGAAGTCAATCCCACAGACAAAATCGAGGACGTTCCTGTATCGGTCCGCCAGAGAGTGGAGATTCTGAAAATGCTCTACCGCAAGGCGGAGATCATGATCTTTGACGAGCCCACGGCTGTCCTGACGCCGCAGGAGATTGATTTTCTGCTGGAGATCATTGACGGCCTGCGGAATGACGGAAAAACGATTATCCTGATCACGCATAAGATCGAGGAGATCAAGCGGATTGCTGACCGGTGTGCAATTCTGCGCCGGGGACGGCTGATTGACATTCTGGACGTAAAGACGTCTTCTGTTCAGGACATGGCCAGCATGATGGTGGGCCATGAGGTTGATTTTGATCTCCACAAGGCACCTGCGGAATTCCGTGAAACCGTCCTGAGCGTGGAACATCTCACCGTAAAGGACGAGAACAGGTTTGATGTCGTGAAAGATGTTTCCTTCAGCGTGCACGGCGGTGAGATCTTTGCCATTGCCGGCGTATCCGGAAACGGACAGACCGAGATTACGGATGCGATTGCCGGGCTGATGAAGATTGATTCCGGAAAAGTCATGATCGGGGATACGGACATCACAAACATGACAATCCGGGAAAGAGCCCAGGCCGGTGTGTCCTATATTCCCGAGGACAGACAGGGAACCGGAGTCATCATGGATTTTACGCTGCGTGATAATCTGGCGCTGCGGGAATACTACAGAGAGCCTTTTTCCTCGAGGGGGGTCCTTAACTTCGACCGTTTCCAGAGCTATGCGGAAGAACTGATCGGGAAGTATGACGTCCGCAGCGGACAGGGGGTGAAAACCATCGTCCGCTCGATGTCGGGCGGCAATCAGCAGAAAGCAATCGTGGGACGGGAAATGGAAGAACACTCAAAACTCATTATTTTCGTTCAGCCCACGAGAGGCCTCGATATCGGCGCAATTGACAAGATTCACAGGCAGATCATTGCAGAGAGGGACAGAGGAGCGGCCATTCTTCTCGTTTCGCTGGAACTGGATGAGGTGATGGCGCTCGCGGATACGATCGGCGTTATATACAGCGGACAGCTGCTGAAGACTGCCCCTGCTGAATCTATGACGATGCAGGAGGTGGGCAGGTATATGATGGGGGTGAAGGAAGCATGAAAACAAACCAGAAAAATCATCCTCTCGCGAAACTCCTTGTCAGCGAAAAGCATGGGGCGCTCACGGTTTCCATTCTGGCTGTCATTCTTACGATAGCAACTGCTTCCGTGCTCCTGCTGATCATGGGGAAAAACCCGCTGCTGGCCATCCTCAGCTTTCTGCGCGGCTGCGGTTTTCTGCCGAAGGCAGCCTACGGCAGAGGTTCCGGCATGCTGTCGGATCTCTTTGATTTCCTGAATTATCTTGCGCCGATGCTGCTGGCAGCACTTGCTTTCATTGTTGGATTCAAGGCGGGTCTGTTCAATATCGGCATCGCCGGTCAGATGCTGACTGCAGGCTTTGTTGCCACGCTTGCTGTCGGCTACAATAAAAACCTGTCTGCGGCAGCGGCAAAGCCTCTTGTCATTCTCGTCGGTATTGCTGTCGGCGGCCTGATGGGGGCACTGATCGGGTTCCTGAAGTACCGGTTCAATATCCATGAGGTGGTGTCCACGATCATGGTAAACTATATCATCAGCTATCTGACAGGGTTTTTCATCAACAGCAGGTATGTCGATATGGTTACCAGGACCAGCCGCATCTGCACTGCCCAGTCCAGGCTTACATGGACCAATGTGATCATTGCCGGCGTAAAGTGCAAAGTGCCCCTTGGGATTTTTATCGCCCTGCTCATGGCCTTTGTCGTTCAGTTTATCTTCGACAGGACAACCTTCGGATTTGAACTGAAGGCAGTCGGCCAGAATAAGAACTGCGCAGAGTATATAGGTATCCATGTCGGAAACAGAATTGTGGCTTCGATGGCATTTTCCGGTCTTCTGGCCGGCCTGGCCGGGGTAACCTATTATCTGGGCTATACGAATACCATGATCCCCAAGGCGCTTGCAGGGATGGGATATGATTCCATTGCCGTAGCGTTACTGGCCAATTCCTCACCGGTGGGCTCCATTCTGGCTGCCATCATTGTCTCAATCTTCCAGCAGGGTGCAAACTACATGAGCTCAACGATAGGTGTTGCAAAAGAAATTGCATCCCTTATCACCGGCATTCTGCTGCTGTATGCAGCCTGCGGAGGATATATAAAGGAGAAGGCACAGCAGCTGCTGCAGAAGGGTCCCGGCATCAGTGCGGACAGAGAGGAGAAAGAGCAATGACAAAAGTTTTTACAGATGGTTTATCATTTGCCATTCCCCTTCTGATCATGGCGGTCGGCGCGATCTACTCCGAGAAAAGCGGGGTGACAAATCTGGCCATAGAAGGATTTCAGGGGTTTGGCGCATTTGTCGGTGCGCTGGTGGCCGTGCTGCTGATGCCTGTGATGGGAAAAGGCTC
>CADBNA010000357.1 GCA_902795835.1 uncultured Lachnospiraceae bacterium
AGCGTGGTGAGATTCTCGATATCGTTCTGATCTGCCATCATATGATTTGTATAACAGCAGTCGCAGCCCATGGGAATGCCGGACAGCTTGCCCATGAAGTGATCCTCCAGACCCGCGCGGATCACCTGGCGGCTGTCATACAGGTATTCCGGGCCGATAAAGCCCACGACGGTATTGACCATGAACGGATTGAAATTCCTGGCGTAGCCATAGCAGCGGGCTTCCATGGTGACCTGGTCGGCTCCGTAATGCGCGTCCGAACTGAGCTCTGACCCCTGTCCGGTCTCGAAGTACAGGACATTCGGGCCGGTGCCGCAGCCTTTGTGCTTCATCAGGTCCCAGGCTTCCATCACGGTCTCCGTGCTGAAGCCAAAAGCTTCATTCCCCTTCTGGGAGCCGGCAATGCTCTGGAAGATAGCGTCTGTGGCAGCGCCCTTGTTCACCGCTTCGATCTGGGAGGTGATATGGCCGAGCACACAGGTCTGCGTGGGGATCTGGTATTTTTCCTTCAGTTCATGCAGGGCATCCATGCACCTGGCAATATTGTCAGAAGTATCATTTACCGGGTTCAGGCCGATCAGGGCATCCCCGACGCCGTATGACAGACCTTCCAGGGCAGAGGCTATGATGCCCTCCACGCTGTCCGTGGGATGATTGGGCTGCAGTCTGGTGGAAAGCGTGCCGCGGAGTCCTATTGTGGTATTGCAGTGCGCCGAGATCCGAACCTTGTTGCACGCGTACAGGAGATCCAGATTGCTCATGATCTTTGCCACGGCAGCAACCATCTCCGCGGTCAGCCCGCGGCTGATGCGCTTGATATCCTCTTCGGAAGTCTCATAGCTCAGGATCCATTCCCGCAGTTCCGCCACGGTCCAGTTTTTAATCCGGTCATAGACGGTCATGTTCAGTCCGTCTATATTCAGCCTGGTCACTTCGTCCTCTTCATACGGAACTGCAGGATGGTTGTACAGGTCGCCAAGCTGGATATTCGACAGCACTTCCTTTGCGGCAATCCGCTCCAGCTGGCTCCCGGCGGCAATGCCGGCAAGGACGTCCCCGGACTTTTCCTCATTGGCCTTATTCATCACATCCTTCAGGTCACGGAAGCGGTATACCTCGCCGGCCAGTTTTGTTTTCAGTCTCATGTGATTATCTCCTGATCCTAGCCCATCACCAGTGTCTTTACCACTACAGGTATGGCAACTCCTTTCATGATCGGGCTGCCTAGGTCCACATAATCTCCTTCCTGAATGCCGATGCTGTCCAGACAGATCATCTGCCGCTCCGGCATCCGGATGCGGACCGACTGGCCAAGGGATTTCGCCATATCTTCTTCTATGATCAGTATGACCGGTATCCGGTCCAGTCCCGGCCTTCCGTAAACAGCTGCCACATGGCCGGCCATCTCCTGAATTTCCGAAAACCGGGGGGCCTGCCAGCCGTTCCATCCCAATGCCAGGATTCCGTCATCGGTCGTCCCGGCGAACCAGAGAAGCCGGTCCGCCACATAGTCGTCGTCACCGCTTCTCCAGCGGACGACTTCTTCATCCGTCAGCTTCAGCACCGGCACATTTTTCAGCGGCAGAAGCTCGGGGGTATACGTAATCGTCGAGCCGCTGACAGAAACCATATGGATGCCGGCGCCCACGACTGTAGCCCGGATCATCTCTGCGGAATGCTCCATCCGTGAAGTAGAGAACCACCGGCTCTGCCGGATCGACCTTCCCAGCAGCACGCCGATGTCGCCATAGGGAAATGTCTCGTCTTCGCTTCCGAAGACACAGGCCGCGACGCCTCCGGACAGAAAGACAGGAGTACCGCGTTCCGCCTTCTGCATCCGGCCGGCATTTTTCGTCTTTACATCCGCCAGCAGAGGGTCCGCGTCCGGGTCAAAAATCTGCATAAAAATGAGTTCCGCCATTCTGTCGGTCAGGCCGGACAGTCTGGCCGGATCAGCAGGCTGACCGACCGACAGCCCCAGTCCCATGTCTTCGGAAATGCGCGCTGCCGACGGACTGATATAGGTGATCCGGTCCTGTTCCACCCTTACCTGACGTCCTCCGATATCCAGGCAGGTACAGGATGAAGCCTGTCCGTCTGTGTACATGGCAATGTTTGTGGTGCCCCCGCCGATGTCGGCATTGACGGCGGTGCACTGATGCTCTTTCGAATAGGCGGCCGCACCGGAACCCCTGCCGGCAATGACCGACTCCAGATCCGGTCCCGCCGTGGAAACCACAAACTGTCCGGCAAAAGACGAAAGCCGGTTCAGAATGACCTCGGCATTCTGTTTTCTGGCCGCTTCTCCTGTAATGATCACGGCGCCGGTGGATATCTCTCCGGGTGTGACCCCGGCAGCGGCGTATTCCGCCTCCATAATGGCAAATACACCGTCCCCGTCTATATCCGTTTCATTCAGGAACGGTGTGAAATACACCCGGCTGCGGTAGAAAACTTCCTTGTCAGTGATCTGTATCCTGGGAACCGTAAAGGCAGACGCCTTGTTTTCTATTGTCAGCCGGCTGATCACCAGCTGGGTGGTGGTCGTGCCGATATCGATTCCGATGCTGAGAATCTCCATGATTCCTCCCGATACACGGGGTCCTGCCCGTCCGGCACCGTCTAGGCTGCATACGCTTCCATCTGTTTTGTCAGGCCATTCTCAAACACACCCTTCATGAGGGCAAACAGCCGGAGATGCCACGGGAACAGTTCCTTCATATCTTTTCCGAAAAAACCCGAATCCTCCGGAACCTGAAATTCTGTGAGCTGCCATCGGCCGTCCTGCTTTGAAAAGATCATCTTCGCCGGCACGGCTTCCGGGACAGAGACAGCTTCCGGCCCGTTTTCCGTATGCCGGTACAGACCGGTGCAGAAGATGCCCCAGACCTGCAGGACATCGCCGTCCGAAACCGCCTGAAAGATCTTGTGCCCTTCCGCGGGGATGATCCCTTCCTCCGGGGCTCCCGCCTCATCCAGCAGGGCCTGCGCCACCGCTTCTTCCACGCCCTCATCCAGAAAAGGCCCATGGACAAAAAACAGAAGCAGCAGCGCCAGAATGGCCGCCAGAAGCAAAATAAACAGTTTCTTTACCGACACCGTTCTGAACATGCTCTCTCTCCCTGCACGCAAAGACAGAAGCACCGGGCTGTTTCCGCCCGACGCTTCCCTCCCCGGTTTCAGATCCGGCCAGGCCGGATAAAAATACTGATATTAATGCATGAACAGATTCGGCAGGATCAGCTTCGGCAGGAATGTCGCCACTGCGGGACAATATGTCGTAATAATCAGTGTCGGAATCCATGCAAAAATGATAAACGTCATGGTCGGAGAAAGCATCTTGTTGATCTTCGCCCCGCAGACGCGTCCGCTCAGGTACAGCATGGGTGCCGTGGGCGGCGTGATGTTGCCCATTCCCAGGTTTACACCCAGGATTGCGGCAAAATGAACAGGATGAACGCCGATCCCTGTGACAATGGGGATCAGTATGGGCGTACAGAGCAGAATGCCGCTCGTATCATCCATCAGCATGCCGATGATGATCATGAAGACATTGACCATCATAAGGATCAGAATCCGGTTGTTTGTCAGGCTCAAAAGCCCGTTTGCAATTGTGGTGGGCACATTCAGCATGGTCAGAAGCTTGCTGAAGATCATAACCATGAAGAACATAACCATAATGACGCCGGTCGTGCATGCAGACTCCGTGAGGGCCTGCCAGAGGCCTTTGCCTTTGAGTCCCTTGTAAATAAACATGCCGCAGGGCACTGCGTACAGGACGCTGATGGCCGCCGCTTCTGTGGCCGTCATGATGCCGCCGTAGATGCCGCCCAGGATGATAAAGGGCATGATCAGTGCGGGAACCGCGTGCCACGTGGCTTTCCCGGTGTTTTTCAGCCATTCGGAGCCCTGCTCCCTCGGCGGCTGCACGATGTCAAGCTTTTTGCACTGTATGGCGTTCACGATGCAAAGGAACAGCACCAGTATGATGCCGGGAATAACAGTTGCCGTGAAGCAGGCCAGCACGGATGTTCCGCTGGACCAGGC
>CADBNA010000358.1 GCA_902795835.1 uncultured Lachnospiraceae bacterium
CCGTTCCGCGCCATAAAGATGGCGCTGGCCGCTGCCTCTGCCCCCTTTATTCCTTCCGGGTGATTGTGTGTAACCTCTGCCGTCAGCCGCGCCATATGCCTGGTCTCTTCCAGCGTGTCATACAGCCAGCCTGCAGAGGACACCCGCATGGCTGATCCGTTGCCGAAGCTGCCGTATGGCGCAGGGTTCTTTTTTCTGAGCCACTGGTAGAACATGCCGCCGTATCCGGCGTCAGGATAACGTCTCCCCCATTTCTGCATGGAGGCTACAAGGGCAGCCTTGATCTCATCATCATTTTTCCCGATGGTATCCATAAGGGCTTCCGCCACAGCGATGGTCATAACAGAATCATCCGTGTACATGGATCCATGGCCAAAAAGCGGAAAGTCCTTGGTTTTCGGGCTCCTGTCAAATTCATAGGGAGCACCAATCATATCACCTAAAATTGCTCCGATCATCGTCTTTACCTCCTCTTCTACCTTGATGGTTCAAGTATAGCAGGTACATGTAAAAAAGAGGTCGTCTGCCGGGCGACATTTGAGCTGACGTAAAAAGTAAAGTCATATTATCTACCACGACCCCGAGTAATCAAGTGAGATTGTAGCACCTTTCAATAGTGCCATAAAAAAGGTGCTGGTGAACGACTCTCTGATTCAAGAGTGGTAATTCACAAAGGTTGAATAGATATCTCTAAGCGAGTTGAAACGGGGAAAAGAATTGTTTTTTGCTACCTCTCTTTTTTTGGGGTGTAAAGTGCGGTTTTCCAGAAAAAAAACACATACTATAGGCAACCTACAATTATTTAAGAAGATACACGGATTGAAAACTCTAAGAAAATCTTAAGAGCGGAGGAATAATTATGGAAAAAACTATTAAAGAGATCACCTATAACACGGAATCTGCAATACTGCTGGCATACAGCAAGAATCCTGCCGGGCTGCCTAACCAGGCCTTTTACGTCACAGATGAGCGGCAGTTCTTTGTTGAAACATCTATGCCCCGTTACAGAGATATTGATACCGTTAGTGAACAGTACGCAGTGCTCATGATTCGCGCACGGATCAAAAATCTCGTACTCGTGTATGACAACATCGCACGTTACCTCCCCCAGGTCTATGTCAATATTGCGGACTGCAAATAATAGCCATCTATTATAGATATCGAATAAAGCAGATCCGGCAAAAAACGCTTTCAGGCGCAAAAACCTGAAAGCGTCTTTTTTTATTTGCTGTAATTATTCTGCGACCCAGTATTCCCGGAAATACTATACTTGAGCAGTCAGTTCAGCCAACAGAAAACCAGGCTTCTTCCGCCCCCTGTGACCAGACTTCGTGGTGCGGCCAGCCGCTGTTTCCGTCCGGCTGTTCAAAGACAGTTGAACCTTCTTGTGCATAGATAACAGTGTCCTCTCCGCAGGATAACACCGCCTGTGAATGCAGTTCTGTCACAGATGCCGGTATGAATACGGCCTCCAGCCCCTCGCACTCGTACACCGCGCTGCCCTCCATCCTGCGCACCGTATCCGGGAACAATACAGCACGCAGTGTGTCATCATGATGGAAAGTATGCTCGCATATGCTGGTCACCGGACAGCCGCCAAGAGTGTCGGGCACCCGGACACAGGCTTCCCCGCCGGAATAACCCGTGAGGACCGCCTCTCCCTCGACAACGGCGTACTCAAAGCCGTCCTCTGCCTCATAGACCGGCCTTGGCATCTCCTCCGCGCTGGCGCAGGAAATCCATTCGTAGCCCATGCCGTCTGCCCATTGCGCGGCCAGGCTGTCCTTGGGGGTGTAGATGAGGACGCTGCCGTAATCGAACAGATCACTTCCGAAGGTGGTGACGCTGTCGGGTATGAAAACGCATAGCGCCCGCCCCTTACTGCTCAGGAAGTAGTCCGGCAGCTCCGTCACGCCCTCAGGGATCACCAGAGATGGGCAGCCCACACCATATTCCAGGGTTCCCCGGCCCATGCTCTTCAGTGTGGATGGCAGGAAAAAGTCATCGCCGTTCGCACGCAGAAATGCAAAATCACCGGTTTCTTCAAGCCCCTCGTTCAGAATAACGCTGTCCATGTGCTCGGTACTGATATAATCCGAAATCCGCCGCAGCGTCGACGGGAAGTTCATATGGCGCAGTTCTGCCCCGCCGACATACTGTATCCAGACGATCCCTTCTGGCAGTACAAGTTCCTCCAGCGTGTCGTTTCTGCAATCCTCTATGCCCACAACAGGATAGCCCTCCACCTCCGCGGGGATTTCATAACGGGAGAACCCGCCCTCCAGCCCCGCCAGACAACAGGTCTGGCCGGTGATCCGGTATCTGGCAGTGCCCTCGGGATAGGTTACTTCGATGACATCGTAGAACCACTGCTTCACACCGTTCCACAGGTCGGAAAGGGAAAGCATCTCACCGCTCAGGGTGCCGGAACCGCTAAGCGGAGGCGTCGTCATGGTATGGAAGGCTGTCGTGCGGACATCGGCGCCGCGGCGATAGACATAGGCATTGTAATGACGGTTGGACGCAAAGCCAATATAATCGTCGCGGGATTCGGTGGTATGCACCAGGCACAGCACGGCATCAGCTTCATCCAGTGAGGCGGCGCGCATGGCCTCCGGGATGCGGACCTGCCAGTCACCCAGCAGGCGATATTCACCCTGATCGTCGTATATAGCAATGAACTTTGCGCCCTTAAAGTCCCGGACGGAGTACTCTGCTTCTTCCATGCCCTCATTGGGCAGCAGATCCTCCGGCAGAGTCTGGGCCGGTTCGCAGGTCAGAGAATTCTCCCAGCCGCCGGTCTCTAATTCAGAGGCACATTCTATTGAGACATCATAGAGCAGTGCCAGCTGCTCGTCGATTGTAGAGGCGGACTGTAATGCATCAGCAGCGTCTTCAAGCATACTCCCAGCCAAAACAGGTCTGGCACTGATCAGCATTGACAGCGTTATCAGGATTGTAAGCAGCCTTTTCATGATTAACCTCCTATTGTTACAACCGTATTATTATGTCTGCTTCCGGCAGCGTCCTTGCATTTACTGTACGCTGAGCGCTGATTCAATTTTTGACAAGGTCTATCTCGTTACCCGGCTCCAGGATTAACCGTTCAGGTGTATCAAACTGTTCTGCACGTTTCCTGTCAAACAATCCGTTTTCTGCAGGGACTACATGATAAGGAATACTATGCTTTGCTCCCACCAAAGCTGCACATTCCGCGGCTTCTTTTATATCCATGTTGTAAACGCCGTCACAGCAGAAAAAGGCGTAATCTATGTCCTTCTCAGCAAGAAGCGGCATCTGTTCTGTTTTGCTCGTATCCCCAGACACATATACCGTAATACCATCCGCCAGAGTCAGAATATAACCCGTACAAACCCGGATGTCATGATACTCGTTGCAGCCCGCTTCTACTGATTCCACAGTCACGTAACCCAGATCAAAGCTCTGGTGGACTCCGCCCTGCAGTGCCTCTTCCCAGCTGATGATCCGGCAGTCCCGGGAACGGTTTTCAACCTTATCTGATGCGTTATGATCGTAATGATCATGTGTGATCAGAATTAGATCCGCTGCCGGTTCATATCCCTCACCCGCAAACGGATCAATATAGATGACTTTTCCATCTGGTGTCGTAATCCGTATGCTTGCATGTCCCATGTACAGGAGTTTTGCATACCCGTTCTGCTGTGTGCTGTCCTCTTCTGCCTGAGTACTTATTCCTGTGCCGGCTAAAAGCAGAAAACACAGGAGAAACAAGAATATATTTTTATGCAGTCTGTTTTTCATAAATATAACCCTTTCATCAATTCATAGACGTGGATACCCCTTCCTCTTCAGGGAGGGGAGGAAATCCATACATGCACAGTGTTATTTGTAATCCCTCGCCCTGCCCTGCGGTGCCCTACAGGATCCCAATTCTTCCAGTCTGTTTCTGGTCTCCCCGGCATTTTTAAACAGTATGCCCGTGCCGCCATGCGATTCCCAGTCTTTAATGTTCGAAGGCAGATCATCAATCAGAACGGAGGTCTTGCCTTTACAGTGGTCTATCTTTTCCTCCCGCATGACGGCATTGACGGTAACATCCGGATTCCGTTTGCGTTTTACTTCGCTCAGGCCTGCAGTATCTGATGCCGAATCAAGTTTCAGGCTGGTTTTTTCACCTTGGCTTCACCATATTCTCTCTTCATCGCTGCAACGGATATGACCCACTGCTTGCCGAACTTGCAGACATCCACTCCATTTACGAGTTTTCCGTAGGCAATGGCTTTCCTCAAAGTGCTTTCATTCAAACCCCACAATTCCGTAGCATCAGCGAAAGACATGAGTCCATCAAACGGAGTGCTGACCTGAACGCCGTTTTCCCATAACTCATCACAGGACAGGTCAAGGTCATCGTTCCATACAATGCCATATCCTCCTGTATCAACGGTCACACTGAAAAATTCATCAATATGGTCCTGAAGGTATCTAAAAACGGGCAGGCGGACAAAGAGCGGCGACATATCGTATATTTTTGTGACGCCCTCGCTGAACTGAACACTTAATTTATGATCCGGCAGAGCAGCTACACTCTTTACTTTATGAAACATCATCTCACCTTCTATTATTCCAGCGGCGGGAGCTTCCTGAATTCCTGCGTCTCCCATATCTTCTGAATCTCATTCTTATTAATGTCAAGCCATTCCCTTACCAGGCTCAAGGCCTTGGGCGGAAGATACCCCTCAAGAACTTCACCTGTCATGAACGCGATAATACCGGCATATACGCTGTACCTCCTTTGCGTTTATTATATCACGATACCGTGATTCCAACAACTTCTTAACTGTTTTATCCTCTTAGCCGAGAAGGCTCCATCCTCTACAGGCGGATGGAGGTTCAATGGGCAGCACACTTTCCATGTTCATCTCAGGATTGTTTTTGCGCTCTTCTAAGATAGTATATCAGAGCGCCCCGAAAAAAACCGCCCTGCGGGCGGCAGAAAATGCGGAAATGGTTAATCATATTTTTGCCGGACTGCGCAGTCTCTCTTAACGCAATCCTCAGATGGAAACAGCCTGACTTTTGTCGTGCCACCGGGCAGGCTCCTGCGTCTTCCTCTTCTTAATTTCTATTCCCTGCACCACAAGCCTGTGAGTGGTGCCATCATAGCCGTCACAGGTGGAAAGAGTCAGAAGACGCGCATTCAGCCCTCCTTTCGGACCGCTCGGGTAGAGGGATATCTCCTTCATGTATTCCAGATACGAGCGGAACTCCATCCTTCCCCTGAAGGCATATGTATACGCCCGGCTCCCCTCTTCCGCGGAAGCGACGGAAAAGATCCGGTAGGTATGCTGATATCCGTCCGGCGTGTAAAGAAAATGGCTGCCG
>CADBNA010000359.1 GCA_902795835.1 uncultured Lachnospiraceae bacterium
CACACCGTCTACCAGATACTTCTTTGTCTCCTCATGGAGCGCTTTTGATTTTTCGGTACAAAATTTTTCCATCTGATTCGCTCCTATATAATTCTTTCAGCCTTAGCGGAACAGTCCGCCGGAGATGACCAGCTTCTGGATCTCGTTGGTGCCTTCGTAGATCTGGGTGATCTTCGCGTCCCGCATCATGCGCTCGACATGATACTCTTTCATGAAGCCGTTTCCGCCCATCATCTGGACTGCTTCTGTGGTTACTTCCATTGCCAGGTTGGAGCAGTACATCTTGGCCATGGCGGCATCTGCCGAGAAGCGCTTGCCGCTGTCATGTGCCAGTGCTGCGTTGTACAGCAGGAATTCGGCTGCCTTGATCTTTGTAGCCAGATCAGCCATGCGGAAAGCCAGATACTGGTTCTTGAAGATCGGCTTGCCGAACTGCTCTCTGACCTTCATGTATTCGACCGCTTCCTCAAAAGCGCCTTTCGCAATACCCAGCGCCTGTGCCGCAACGCCGATACGGCCGCCGTCCAGAGTGGCCATGGCCAGCTTGAAGCCTTCGCCCGGTTTTGCAATCATGTTCTCTTCCGGTACGCGGACATTTTCCAGATACAGCTCGCAGACCTGCGCCTGACGGATACCCATCTTGTTCTCAATCTTGCCGACGGTGAAGCCGGGAGTGTCCTTCTCCACGACAAAAGCGGCCATGCCCTTTGTTCCAAGAGCCGGGTCGGTCAGGCAATAGATAACGGTATAGGATGCCTGCGGGCCGTTAGTGTTGAAGCACTTGGCGCCATTGATCACATAGCTGTCGCCATCTTTGACGGCTACGGTCTTCTGGCCGGCAGCATCAGAGCCTGCACCGTGCTCGGTAAGGCCGAAGGAACCCATTTTCTCACCGTATACGATGGGCTCGATAAACTTCTTCTTAATCTCGATCGGAGCAGAGGAATTCATAACACTGCCGGCGTAAAGGGAGGTATCTACGCTATAGATGATACCAAAGGCGCCGTCCACTTTGGAGACTTCCTCTACGGACAGGGCATAGCTCATATAGCTGGCGCCCAGGCCGCCGACCTCTTTCGGATAGGGCAGACCGTACGCACCGGTCTTGCCGAACTCTTTGAAGAGCTCAGTCGGGAACACGCCTGCCTCATCGCGCTCAACGACGGTGGGACGAAGACGGTTGACGGCAAACTCTCTGGCGGCCTGCTGGCAGGCCAGTTCCTGCTCGGTAAAATTAAAATTCATGGTTGTTTTTCCTCTCTTTCTTTTCTCCTTACACACAATCTGTGCTGCACACTCGATATACATCCGGACATCCCGCGTCCGTCTGTAAATACTTTAGTTTATCAGCCATCCTCCGTCCACATACACGATCTGCCCCGTCACATACGACGATGCGTCGCTGGCCAGATACACGGCAGTGCTTGCGAGATCCTCGGGATTGCCAAGTCTGCCCATCGGGATCTTCTCCTGGTACTTACGCATCACCTCGGGATCGGAAAGAAGCGGCTTTGTCATTTCTGTAAAATAGTAGCCGGGTCCGATCGCATTTACAGTGATCCCAAAGGGAGCCCATTCATTGGCCAGGGCCTTTGTGAGCTGTACGATGGCACCCTTGGACGCGCAGTAGGCAACCATATTCTTCAGGCCGATCGCGCTGGAAAGCGAACCGATATTAATAATACGGCCTTTAATCCCGCGCTCAATCATGTAATTGCCGACCTGCTGATCCATGAAAAACACGTATTTCAGCTGTGTGTCGGTAACTTTGTCCCAGTCTTCTTCTTCGAAGACCTGGGCGGATTTGCGGATATTGATGCCGGCGCTGTTGATCAGGATGTCAATCCGGCCGAAACGCTCATCGATTTTTTTGATGAACGCCTGAATATCCGGAAGGGACGTCACATCAAGCTGTATGCCGACACAGGTCCCGCCGGTCTGCTCACTGATCTCGGCGGCCGCTGCATCCAGAGCCTCTTTCCCGCGGCTGGCGATCACGACCGACGCTCCCGCGTCGGCCAGACCAACAGCCATGCCTTTTCCCAGTCCCCGGCTGCCGCCCACAACAATTGCGACTTTGCCGGTCAGGTCAAACAGATTTTTCATAGCTTCCGTCCTTTAGTCTTGTGCTCTTCCAATCTCAGTCCTCTACCGCGATTTTAGCCAGCTTCTTCGCAAATTTCTTCTTCTGCTCCCAGTTTGTCTGGCGCTGGATCGTGACCTTCATGGCCTGCGGAGAGCCTGCACCGTGCATGGACTCCGCCAGGGCAGTGCCGCCGGTCATGTTCTCGAGCAGACGGGCCATGCGCAGACGGTCCTCGGTCTTGAAGCGGGCATCGCCGGCGAAGTATTTGTCGATGATGTCATGGCCGATTTCAGATTTGTAATCTGCTTCATAGGGCAGTGTGGCAATGAAGCCGCCGGCAATGTCATGTGCCAGACGGGAGATTTCATACATGGTCTTTGTGCAGTTCAGCTTGACGGTGTTGGCCAGCAGGGTGTCTACATAATAGCTGCCGGATTCGGTCTGGTGACCCATTGCGGAGCATGCGATGGAACAGCAGTGCATGGTCTCTGCCAGGAATACCATTTCGGTGAGTTTGTCTTTGATATGGGATGCTTTCGGGCAGCCATTGTACTCAGCCATAGCGGAAGCAGCGCCGATGATAACGTCTGCGACACCAACCTTGCAGCCGCCGTAGTTCTGTCTGTGATATGCGGCAAAGGTCTCGACAAACTCCTGTGCCAAATCGGTCTCGCCGCACATGAACACGTTCTCCCACGGAACAAAAACATCGTTCAATACGGTCAGGGTCTCGCCGCCGACAATTGCGTACTCGGAGTTGCCGCAGTCGATGTCGCCCTCAAGACGGCGGTTCTCATTGGTCTGTCTGCCGAAGAAGTGAATCACGCCGGGTGCGTCGACCGGGATAGCCGCTGCCACTGCATAGTCCTTGTCATCCGGTCCCAGATTGGTTGTGGGAAGGATCAGCATCTCGTGTGAATTCACCATGCCGGTCTGATGAGCCTTCGCGCCGCGGACGACAATGCCGTCCTCTCTTCTCTCGACAATATGCACAAACAGATCCGGATCTGCCTGCTGTGACGGTTTTTTGCCGCGGTCACCCTTCGGGTCTGTCATGGAGCCGGCCACCATGATATCAGTCTCCTGCACACGCATCATGAACTTTTTCAGTCTCTCATGATAGTTTGTGCCATATTTCTGGTCGATCTTGTAGGTGGTAATATAGGAAGCGTTCATGGCGTCAAAGCCCACGCAGCGCTGGAAGCAGGTGCCGGTCTTCTGGCCGATCATACGCATCATCTTGACCTTCTTGACCAGATCTTCCGTGCTCTGGTGCACATAGGTAAAGCGGTTGCATTTCTTGCCGGTCAGATGGGAAGTCGCCGTCATCAGATCCTCGTACTCCGGATCAAACGCCAGGTCATAGGTCATGGCGGCAGAATTTACATGCGGAGCCGTCATCGGATCTGTCACGACATTTTCGATCTTTCTGCCGTTGCAGTAAATGATCGGATGCAGCTTCTGCAGGCTCTCTCTGTACTCTTTTCCTGTCATCATAGTGGTAGTTCCTCCTCTTAGGTAAGTTTGGTGATGATACGGAGACAGGGGTCAGATCTCTGTCTTCCTCTTTCCTCAGTTTTACTTTCGTTGTTCGGGGGAGACAGAGATCTGACCCCTGTCTCCTCGGTTCTTCATGACTTCTTTTGTTTCAGCCAGATACATCTTTTTTCCGGGAGTCAAAAAGAACCGTCCCCTTTGACTCCTTTGTTTACACGATTCCCTCGTCACGAAGGTTCTTTACTTCCTCATCGCTGCAGTGAAGTATATCTTTCAGTATCTGGTCGCTGTCTTCGCCAAGGAGCGGCGCGCGTCTGTCCGTAACCGGAGGGGTCTTTTGCAGCTTCAGCGGGTTTCCGGGATATTTTACCTTTCCCACTCCGGGTACATCGTGTTCGATGACCATATCCCTCTGGTTCAGCTGCGGGTCGTCGATCAGCTCTTCGACGGTCTTGATCTGGGCAACCGGTACACCGACTGCATCCAGCATCTTCTCGATTTCTTCCGCATCGTGCTGCATGGTCCATGCTTCCACAATCGGATCAATATCGTGTTCATGCAGCTTCCTCTCCGGGTTAGTGGCAAAGCGCGGATCCTCAATCAGCTCCGGCTGTCCCATAACACCGATCAGACGGGTAAAAAGGGAATTGTTGGCAGTGGCGATCATTATCATGCCGTCCCGGCATTTATACAGGTTGTACGGGGCTGACCCGGGATTGCCATTCCCCAGCCGTTCGGGATTGATGCCCATCATCGTCATAATCGGCACGGAATTCTCCAGGAAGGAAAAGACCGTATCCATCATGGACATGTCGATGTACTGTCCCTCGCCGGTTTTCTCCCGGTGCCACAGGGCGGCCAGAATCGCCACTGCGGCATGAACGCCTGTCGCTGCATCTGATATGGCGGGGCCGACCTTTACAGGTGTCTCGTCCGGATAGCCTGTCAGATTGACCATGCCGCCCATAGCCTGTGCAATGCCGTCATAAGCCGCTTTCCTGCTGTAAGGACCGCTCTGTCCGAAACCGGAAATCGACGCATAGACAATGCGGGGATTAACCTTGCAGATATCTTCGTATCCCAGTCCGAGACGGCCGATCGTACCGGCGGAAAAGTTTTCCACGACAACATCTGCCCATTTTGCCAGCTCAAGCGCCAGCTGCTTTCCTTTTTCGCTCTTGAGGTTCAGCGTGATACTCTTCTTTCCCCTGTTCAGATAGGTAAAATATCCGCTGACCCCGTTCTTTACGGGATAAAAATTTCTGGAATCATCTCCCCGTCCCTGTGCCTCGATCTTCACAACCTCTGCGCCCAGATCAGCCAGAAGCATGGTGCAGTAGGGCCCGGAATATACTCTGGTAAAGTCCAGAATTTTTACGCCTTCCAGTGCTCTTTTTGTTTCCATATAGACTTGTCTCTCCCTTGCAGTCTGCGTTTTATTCTTTCCAAGGCATGGCCTGCTCTGTGTCTGGTCATGCCGTCAGACAGGAAAGCACATGCTTTCATTCTTTCGCATCAAATGCGATGTGTATCTGCATCGCCGTGTAATAAAACAGACAGCTGTCCCGTGTCTTCTCACTCGTATTTGTAGAAGCCTTCTCCTGTCTTGCGGCCGAGCTTGCCGGCGCGGACCATCTTCTTCAGAAGCGGCGCCGGACGATACTTGGGATCGCCATATTCGCGGTAAAGCACTTCCATTACGGCCAGAATCGTATCCAGTCCGATCAGATCGGTCAGCTCCAGCGGGCCCATCGGATGGTTGCAGCCATACTTCATGGCATTGTCGATATCTTCAGCCGTTCCTACGCCTTCTTCCAGCATGAATACCGCTTCGTTCAGCATCGGATCCAGCGCGCGGTTGACAATGAAGCCGGCCTTGTCCAGTGCCAGGACAGTGACCTTGTTCATCTGTTTGCCCATGGCCATTATTTCATCAATCGTCTCATTTGCAGTCAGGTAACCCTTGATCACCTCGAGGAGCTTCATAACCGGTGCCGGGTTGAAGAAATGCGTGCCGATGACTTTCTCCGGACGTTTTGTCGCAGAGCCGATCTCCGTGATAGAAATGGAAGATGTGTTGGAGGCCAGGATTACATGCTCGTCAGCCGCTGCGTCCAGTTCGGCAAAGATCTTCTTCTTCAGATCAATATTTTCGACAGCTGCTTCAATAACGATATCCGTGTCGGCGGCGGCATCCTGCAGGGATTCTGCAACGCTGATGGCAGCAGCGGCCTTCGCACAGGCGTCTGCATCCATTTTGCCTTTGTCTACAAGCTTCTGAAGCTTTTTCTCAATGCCGGCTTTTGCCCTGGCCGCGACGCCGTCGAATGCGTCATAGATCTTTACCTGGTAACCGGATACGGCTGCCACCTGCGCGATTCCTGCGCCCATCTGTCCGGCGCCGACAATGCTGATTTTCTGGATTGCCATGGAATTCCTCCTTTAAAATAGTTGTTGTTTGTTGTCGTCACTGAAGCATGGTCAGCCTTCCCTGCAGGCAGGAGTCTGCCCCTGCTTCGTGACTGGACTTATACATTCAGGTTTTCGACCAGTGTCGCAATGCCCTGACCGCCGCCGATGCACAGTGTGACGACACCGAAACGGCCGCCTCTGCGCGCCAGCTCGGCAGAGATTGTCATGATCAGACGGGCGCCTGTGGCTCCGACCGGATGTCCGAGAGCGATTGCGCCGCCGTTGACATTAATCTTCTCTATCGGAAGGCCGAGATCCTTGATGCAGCCGAGAGACTGCGCGGCAAAAGCTTCATTCAGCTCCCAAAGATCAATATCATCGATGGTAAGGCCGGTCTTCTGCATCAGCTTCTGTACGGCATAAACCGGAGCGTAGCCCATGATGGACGGATGCACGCCTGCGGAGGCGAATTCGCGGATCGCGCACTTCGGGGTGAGACCAAGTTCTCTGGCCTTGGCAAGATTGGTCATGACGACGGCGGCGCCTTCATCATTGATTCCGGAGGCGTTGCCGGCAGTGACGGTGCCGGTGCCGTCAAACAGGAAGCAGGGTTTCAGCTTCTGGAAGTCTTCCAGCTTGGCGCCGAAGCGGACGGTCTCATCTTCTTCAAATACGATTGTCTGTTTTTTCTTCTTGATTTCAAAAGGAACAATGTCATCTTTGAACTTGCCGGCCTTAATGGCAGCTTCAGCCTTCTGATGGCTTGCCAGGGCGAATTCATCCATCTCTTCTCTGGTAATGCCGCACTTCTTGGCGACGTTCTCGGCAGTGATGCCCATGTGATAGTGCATGAAAGGATCTACCAGGCCGTCATAGAGCATGCCGTCTTCAATCTTGTCCTGTCCCATGCGGGCGCCGAAACGATGGTTGATCATCAGATAAGGAATGCGGCTCATGGTATCGCAGCCGCCCGATACATAGATCTGGCCCTCTCCGAGCATAATCTGCTGTGCCGTGATATTGATAGCTTTCAGGCCTGTACCGCAGTTCTTGTTAACCGTCCATGCCGGAACTTCTTCCGGGCAGCCGGCACCGAGTGCAACCTGTCTGGCGGAATTGGCTCCGATACCTGCCTGGAAGTGTGTTCCGAAAATCACCTCATCTACCTGATCCGGAGAGATATTGGCA
>CADBNA010000360.1 GCA_902795835.1 uncultured Lachnospiraceae bacterium
GATGACAAGACCCTGGAAGTAACCCTGGTCAACCGCGTGGCATACTGGAATGAGCTGCTTGCCTTCCCGTCTTACTTCCCGGTAAGAGAAGACGTAGTGGAAAATGACTCCTGGGCAACCGACCCGTCCACCTATGTCGGCAACGGCGCCTATACCATGACAGGCTGGGACCACAGCAGCGTGATCACCCTGACCAAAAACGAGAACTATGTGGACGCTGATCAAGTGACCATGCCGGTCATCAACTTCTACCTGTCGGATGACGCCAACAACATGCTGACCAACTTTGAAAATGGCGAGTGGAAGTTCATCGACGACATGCCGACCAACGAGATGGCCTCTCTGAAGGATAAGTATCCGGATGAGTTTGTCGTAGCCGGACAGCTGGGAACTTATTATGTCATCTGGAATGTGAACGAAGAGATCCTTCCGTCCGATACCGAGCTGAAAGGCGATGAGGCGGAAGAAGCCAAGGCCGAGATCCGAAATGCCGTTTCTCTGCTGTTCGACCGCAACTACATCTGTGACGAGATCGGCCAGGCCGGCCAGGTTCCGGCTTCTTCCTTCGTGGCAATGGGCCTGACAGACGCAGGCGGCGAAGGTGAGTTCTATGAGAACGCCGGCCACAGCGATGACTACATCGGCTACTATGATGTCTCCGCGGATGCACTCGAGTCCAACTTCGAGGCTGCCATCGAGGTTCTGAAGAAGTATTATGAATATGACGAGAAGACCGGCATGTTCAAGAACTTCCCGACCATGACCTACCTGTACAATACATCCGATGCCCACAAGGCCATCGGCGAGTATCTGCAGAGCGCCCTTGCCGGCGTCGGCATCACCATGAATCTGGAGAACCAGGAGTGGAATACCTTCCTGGAGACCAGAAAGAACGGTGACTACTCCATCGCCCGCAACGGCTGGCTGGGAGACTACAATGATCCGATTTCCTTCCTGGATATGTGGACCACAGGTTCCGGCAACAATGACGCGCAGTTCGGCAGAGATGCCCACAAGAAAGCAGCCATCTACAGCCTGGATCTGACAGACCTCGGCTATGACGATGTCAAGGTTGAGAACGGCACATGGGCAGAGACCTATGATGTCCTGATCACGCTGATCAAGACCTGCACAGATGAGGAGACCCGCTATGCGCTGATGCACAGAGCAGAAGATCTGCTGATGAGCACAGGCGCGATCTGCCCGCTGTACTACTACACAGATCCCTACATGCTCGACAGCAGCGTCAAGGGCTTCTTCGCGAACCCGCTGGGATATAAGTACTTCATGTACACCACAATTGAGGAATAAGCAGCAGTAAGAGGAAATCTCTTCTTCGGGATCTCTGAGGATCCATGAATAATCAGATCCGGATATGATTCCGGAGAAAAATCTAAGTGCGGTTCCGTAAAAGGGCCGCACTTTTTTCTGAGCAGATTTCCGGAATATCTGAGTCCGGAATGGCAAAGATCCTGTTGCCATTGACTTAGCCGTATGGCTTATATTATAATGAAAATCACATAAATAAGCCGTACGGCTAAATACCGAAGATCACAGCACGGATTTGTTCGAACGGCGAAAAAGGAGTGGAATTTTCATGATTACGGATGCTTTTTCTTTTGGGCAGGCTATCCGGACAAGGCGGAAAGAGCTGGGATATACGCAGGCATTTCTGTCCGAATTCAGTGGATTCAGTGTAAGCTTTATCTCTGATCTGGAGAATGGAAAAAGCACGGCAGAAATCGGAAAGGCAATCTATCTGGCAAACCTGCTGGGCCTTGACTGTCTGCTGGAGCCCAGGGGTCGAAAATGATTAAATATAATGTAAGTATAGAGCGGCATGGAAAACTGGTTCCGGCCGGGCTGATTTCAGGGAATTCTTCAAATGACGCCTGTTTCAGATATTTGCCTGAATATCTGGAGGACCCCGAAGGAGCGGCGCTTTCGGTCCGGCTGCCACTCCGGAAAGAGCCGTTTTCTGCAGACCGGACGGCGGTTTTTTTTGACGGGCTTCTTCCCGAGGGATTTACGCGCCGGTCGGTTGCGCAATGGATGCATGCCGATGAACGGGATTATCTTTCTATCCTGCACGGACTTGGAAAAGAATGTCTTGGCGCAATCTGCATTACGGAGGACGGAGAATCACTGACAGCTTTTTATGAACCAGTCAGCGACCAGCAGGTCAGGGACCTTGCCGCGGAAGGTACTTCCAAGTCAGCCGAGCTGGTCACGAAATCTCATCTGTCACTTACCGGAGCATCCGGAAAGGCAGGACTCTATTATTCTTCCGAACAGGACAGATGGTACCTGCCCGTTGGGACTGCACCCAGTACGCATATCGTAAAGCAAAGCCATATCCGGCTGGACGGCATTGTTGCGAATGA
>CADBNA010000361.1 GCA_902795835.1 uncultured Lachnospiraceae bacterium
AGCCGGGAACCTTCGAGCGGAATTTACGCATCGTTAAACGGCAGGGTGAGATACTTCGGTTGTCAGGAAAGATGTCTGTACCGCATCATTTTCCTCCGCAACGAATGATAGTGGTTTTCCGCCTGACTGATGGACTGGCACCGAGGAAACCTCCCCTTCTCTCATTACAGAACGAAACGCAGACGCCTCACGGCGTTTTTTTTATTGCATAAGTCCAGTCCCGAAACAGAGACTGCCTCCTGCTAGCAGGAAAGGCAGTCTCTGTTTCAGGGACGACAACAGGAATGAGCACGGAAAGCGGAAGCTTGGAGTGCGAATTCCTGAAGCGGCGCGAGAGCTGCGGCGGCAGCGGAGCGACGCGGGACTTATGCAAAGCAGAACTAAAGTCCAGTCCCGAAACAGGAATGAGCACGGAAAGCGGAAGCTTGGAGTGCGGACGATACACAGCCGGGACGGAGAAGGGGAACAGGCGAGTGGACGCATCCGGCGAGCACGTGTCCGAGACCGGCCGAATCTTAGATGGTCACGGATTCATTCCGTGAGCATCTTAGATGAGCAGGCTCGGGCCGGCGGAGCAGCGGACAACCGCCTGTTCCCCTTCTCCGTCCCGGCGTCCGTAAAAATGAAACCTCACACTCCTCCTTGACAAACCCCTCCTCCCCAAGTATTATGTTCAATAGCCAAAGGCTGAGACGAAGAGGAGTAGGCTGCTGCACCCTACAGAGAGGAACCGCCTGGCTGAGAAGGTTCCGGGAACAGGCTGCCGCTGAAGGTCGCTTCCGAGCCGGCTGCATGAAGTCCCGCAGATCATGCCGGATGTGTAGTGCTGCCCGCGTCATTCCCGTTAACGGATGGAGAGGTTCAGAGGATTTCCCGGTTTCAACATGGGGAGTACCCTGATCGAAGAAAGGTGGTACCGCGGTTTTTCGCCCTTTACGATGGTTCGTAGAGGGCGTTTTAAGTTGCTGCAGGAGGAGAGCATGAGCAAAGAACTCGCAAAAACGTATGATCCAAAGGGACTGGAAGAGAGACTGTATCAGAAATGGGAGAAAAACGGCTATTTTCACGCGAAGGTGAATCCGGACAAAAAGCCGTTTACAATTGTGATGCCGCCGCCGAACGTGACGGGGCAGCTGCACATGGGCCATGCCCTGGACAATACGATGCAGGACATTCTGATCCGGTTTAAGAGAATGCAGGGATATGAGGCGCTCTGGCAGCCGGGAACCGACCATGCCGCGATTGCCACGGAGGTCAAGGTTACCAACATGCTCAAAGACAGGGGCATCGACAAGGAAGCGATCGGCAGGGAGGAGTTTCTGCGGTACTGCTGGGAGTGGAAGGCCGATTACGGCAGCCGCATCCTGACGCAGCTGAAGAAGCTGGGCTCTTCCGCTGACTGGGAGCGCGAGCGCTTTACCATGGATGAAGGCTGCTCGAAGGCCGTGGAAGAAGTGTTTGTGCGCCTGTATGAAAAGGGATGGATTTACCGGGGCAGCCGGATCATCAACTGGTGCCCGAAGTGCCAGACCTCTCTGTCTGACGCGGAAGTGGAGCACGAGGACCAGAATGGCTTTTTCTGGCACATCCGCTATCCGATCGTCGGAGAAGAAGACCGCTTTGTGGAGATCGCGACGACCCGTCCCGAGACCATGCTGGGCGATACAGCTGTCGCCGTCAATCCGGAGGATGAGCGGTACAGCGATCTGGTCGGCTGCATGCTTCAGCTTCCGCTGACCGGCAGACAGATTCCGGTTATTGCGGATGCGTATGTAGACCGCGAATTCGGCACCGGCTGCGTAAAGATCACACCGGCTCATGACCCCAATGACTTCGAAGTGGGCAAGCGGCACGGCCTGGAGGAAATCAACATTCTGAATGACGATGCCACCATGAATGACCGCTGCGGAAAATATGCCGGCATGGACCGGTATGAGGCGAGAAAAGCCATCGTAAAAGACCTGGAGGAGCTGGGACTGCTGGTAAAGGTTGTCCCGCATATGCATGCGGTAGGCACGCATGACCGCTGCCACACGACCGTCGAGCCGATGGTCAAGCCGCAGTGGTTCGTCCGCATGAAAGAGATGGCGGAGGCTTCCATCCAGACGCTTCGCGACGGCCACCTGACCTTTGTGCCGGACCGCTTTGACAAGATCTATCTGCACTGGCTGGAGAACATCCGCGACTGGTGCATTTCCAGGCAGCTGTGGTGGGGACACCGCATTCCCGCCTGGTACTGCACAAAATGCGGTGAGATCACTGTGAGAAAGGGCGGAGCGCCAGTGGCCTGCCCGAAATGCGGCTGCACGGAACTCCGTCAGGATGAAGATACGCTGGACACCTGGTTTTCATCCGCTCTGTGGCCGTTTTCCACTCTGGGATGGCCGGAGCGCACGCCGGAACTGGAATATTTTTATCCGACAGACGTCCTGGTCACAGGCTATGATATTATCTTCTTCTGGGTCATCCGGATGGTCTTCTCCGGACTGGAGCAGACCGGGAAGACGCCGTTCCATCACGTCCTGATCCACGGACTCGTGCGGGATTCGCAGGGCAGGAAGATTAGCAAGTCTCTCGGAAACGGCATTGACCCGCTGGACGTGATCGACAAATACGGCGCGGACGCGCTCCGGCTGACGCTCATCACCGGCAACGCGCCCGGAAATGACATGCGTTTTTACTGGGAACGCGTGGAAGCCAGCCGCAATTTTGCAAACAAGGTATGGAATGCCTCCCGGTTCATTCTGATGAATATGGAGGGCAGACAGCTGCCGGAGACCGTTGACCCGGCCCGCCTGACGGCGCCTGAAAAATGGATCCTCCACCGCGTCAATGCACTTGCGTCCGAAGTGACAGAGAACATGGACAAATTCGAACTGGGCATTGCCGTGCAGAAGGTTTTTGACTTTATCTGGGAGGAATTCTGCGACTGGTACATTGAGATGATGAAGCCGGTACTGTATAATGGTACAGAAGAGGAGCGCACGGATGCTCTCTGGACGCTCCGGACGGTTCTCTCAAATGCGCTGAAGCTCCTGCATCCGTTTATGCCGTTCATCACAGAGGAGATCTACTGTACGCTGAACGAGGATGAAGAGACCATCATGACTGCCGCCTGGCCTGTCTGGAGAGACGACTGGAACTTCCCGGAGGAAGCGGCCGGAATCGACCTGATCAAGGAAGCTATCCGGGGAATCCGCAATGTGCGCACCTCCCTGAATGTGCCGCCTTCAAAAAAGGCGAATGTTTTTGTGGTGTCTGAGATTGCCGGAGTGCTGGATACATTCCGCCGCTCGAAAGCCTTTTTTGCTACGCTGGCCCATGCGGAGCAGGTCTCTTTCCAGAGCAGCAAGGACGGAATCGGCGAGGATGCGGTCTCTGCCGTCGTTCCCGGCGCCGCGGTCTATATTCCGTTTGCGGAACTGGTGGACACTGAAAAGGAGAGAACCCGCCTGGAGAACGAAAAGACGCGGCTTGGGAAGGAAATTGCCCGCTGCAGGGGAATGCTGGACAATGAGAAGTTCATCAGCAGGGCTCCCGCCGCCAAGGTGGAAGAAGAGAAAGCCAAGCTGGAGAAATACACACAGATGCTGCAGCAGGTAGAAGAGCAGATCGGCCGGCTTCCCGCAGCGAAATGACGGACCGTATCAGGAAGACAGTCGGAGAAAAGAATATGACATATGAAGAAGCCGTCCGCTATATAGAAGAAATACCGAAATTTACCAAAAAGACGGCGCTGTCGCACACGGAGCGGCTGCTGGATGAGCTGGGGCATCCCGAAGAGGGGATGAAGATCTTCCATGTCGCCGGAACCAACGGGAAAGGCAGCGTGTGCGCCTATATCCGCTCCATGCTCATGGCGGGCGGATACCGCACCGGCTTTTTTACATCGCCGCACCTGGTGAAGATTACGGAGCGCTTCCAGATCAATCAGGAGCCCGTGGGCGAGGAGGCCTTTGTGCGGGCTTTTGAGCAGGTGATGGAGGCTGTCCGTGTGCGCATGGGACAGGGAGACGAGCACCCTACGTATTTTGAGACGCTGTTTCTGACTGGTCTTCTGCTGTTCCGGGAGGCGGGAGTGGATTATGTCATCCTGGAGGTCGGAATGGGAGGCCGTCTGGATGCCACCAACGTGGTCCGGAAACCGCTGGTATGCATCATCACCTCGATCAGCCTGGACCACACAGAGTATCTCGGAGATACGGTAAGCGCCATTGCGGGAGAAAAAGCAGGGATTATCAAGCCCGGCGTACCGGTAATCTATGACGCGCATGATCCCGGGGCCTCGGCGGTTATTTCTGCCCGGGCAGCAGAGCTGGGCTGTCCATCCTATGCGCTGACCCAGGACATGGTGCAGATGATCCGATCAACGACTGACGGCGTCGACTTCCGGTTCCTCGGCCCGGCCAGGGAAGAAGCGGAGAAAGACGGAAGAGTTCTGCATATTCCACAGATTGCGCCCTATCAGATGATGAATGCCTCTCTGGCCTGGCTTGCGATGGATCTTCTCACGGAAGAACACGGCATTCCGGAGGAAAGAAGAGCAGCCGGACTGTCGGAGATGTTCTGGCCGTGCCGCATGGAAACCGTGATGAAAGATGTGATCATTGACGGCGCGCACAATCCGGACGGGATAGCCGAGTTTGTCCGTACGGCCGCGCATTTTCATCAGGAAAGAGAAATAACCATCCTGTTTTCAGCAGTAGCTGACAAACACTATGAGGAGATGATCCGGACGATTGCCTGCGGGATCCGCCCGGAAAGAGTCGTCACTACCAGGATCAGCGGCAGCAGACAGGTGTCTGAAGAGACGCTGGCGCTGCTGTTTGAAGAAGCCGGCGTAAAGGAAGTGTTTTCCGTCCCGGCAGTCGGGCCTGCCTTTGACATTGCCTGTTCCCTGAAAGAGGACGGGCTGCTGTTCTGCGTCGGGTCTCTGTACATGGCCGGAGAGATTAAAAAATGGATTTCCGAAGGAGCAAATCATGCTGGACTTTGACGAGGAATTAAAAAAGTTTTCTCCCATCCTGGACGTGGAGAATGTAGAGGACGCCATCCGGAAACAGGATATTACGGATGTCATGGATTTTATCAGGGAACTGGAAACGGAAATAGCAGGTAAGGCCGGCCGGAACTGAATGGTCCGGCCTGTGTCCGGATGAAGCCGGACCTGAACAGGGTGAAGGAGAGGCGGTATGGAAAGTGCCGAACAGAGAGCAGCCAGGCTCTCCGGACTATATTATAATATGGGCCTCGACCGGGCCAGGATCCGCGATCTTTCCGGGGCTGTCGACAAATTGCTGGCCAGCCTGCAGTTTGACAAGAAAAACACGGCTGCCAGGAACCTGCTCGGACTTGTGTATTTCGAGACAGGGGAAGTGGTGGCCGCCCTCAGTGAGTGGATTATCAGCCAGAATCTGGACCCGGAAAACAGGCAGGCGGCCGAATACATCGAACAGGTACGCGCGGATCAGGCGCGGCTTCAGGTCATCAGTCAGTCGATCAGGGGATACAATGAAGCTCTGGCAGCCTGCCGGGAGGGCAGTGATGATATTGCAGCCATCCGTCTGCGCAGAGTGCTGAATCAGAACAATCACCTGATTAAGGCCAGCCATCTTCTCGCGCTGATTGAGATTAAGCAGGGAAGACTGGGACATGCCAGACGGGTATTGCGCCGGGCGGCCAGAATCGACCGCACCAACCCTACGACCCTGCGGTATCTGCGGGAGATAGATGAGCAGGCCGGACGGAATCCGGACGCGGAGGCGGATCTGCAGGAAGAGCAGCGGGAAGCCGCTCCCCCCAGGGTTTCTTTCCGGCAGACATCTCTGTATGCGCCGCTGCTGAACCTGCTGCTGGGCCTGTCGATCGGCCTTCTGGCCGGTCTGTTTCTGATTGCGCCTGCCGTCAGAAGAAGCATCAACCGGCGGGCAGACGAGCGCATTGTGGAGTATACGGAAACAATGGCCGCGCAGGAAGTGCGGATCAGCACGCTTGCCAGCGAGCTGGAGGCCGCACAGGAGGACGCTCAGAATACAAGGGGAGAGCTGGAGGACGCCGTTAACACCCCGGCGGCCTACCAGAACCTGATTCGTGCACTGCAGGCCTATCAGAACCAGAATTATGCCGCTGCCGGCGATGCGCTGCTGGAGGTGAACAGGGAACTGCTGTCCGATGAGGCAAAGCAGTTTTACGATGCTTCTGCGGCGGATATCCGGGCAGGCGCGTATGAGGCATATGTGTCGGAGGGAGATGTCGCCTTCTATCAGGAGGATTACCAGAAAGCCCTTTCCTTCTATCAGAAGGCTTATGACATAGACCAGTCCGACTACAACCTCGGCTTTATGATGGCAAATGTGTATGAAAACATGAATGATACAGACAGCGCAATGGAGATGTACCGGGAGCTTCTTCAGAAATTCCCGGATTCGGAATACGCCGAATATATGGTAAACAGGATCCAGGCGCTTGGCGGAGATATTACGGAATACCAGATTCAGAGAGAGATGACGGAAAATACCGAGGAAGAATACGGTTATTGGGAGGGATGACAGCCATGACTGAGCAGCTGGAAAAACTGCTTGCTGAGGTTTCCGGCAGAGAGGGCGTCCGCACGCGCGAGCCTATGAAGAAGCATACGACCTTTCGCATTGGCGGCCCGGCGGAACTGTTTGTCATCCCTTCGTCTCTTGATGAGATACCGGAGCTGCTGCGGATATGCAGGGCGTCCGGCGTGCCGTGGTTTATACTGGGAAACGGCAGCAATCTGCTGGTGAGTGACGAAGGATTTGACGGCGTTGTCATACAGATTGACCGCAACCTGCAGCAAATCAGACCCGCGGAAGAGGATGCGCCGTCCGGCACCTGCCGCATCCGCGCGGAAGCCGGTACGCTTCTCGCAAAGCTGTCTTCCGCTGCCCGCGACCTGTCGCTGGAGGGCCTGGAGTTTGCCTCCGGCATACCCGGAACACTGGG
>CADBNA010000362.1 GCA_902795835.1 uncultured Lachnospiraceae bacterium
CTCATCTGGCGTCCTTCCCATGCAGGCGCAGTAAATATCCAGCAGGTTGCGCACACCGGGCTGTTCGTCACGATACTGAATCATCCCTTCCGAATCGGTGACGGCACGTCTGCACTTGCGGACGACGGTGTCTGCATCATCCATCAGATAGATGCTCGCATTCGGGTTCTCATCTGATTTGGACATCTTTTTTGAAGGATCCTGCAGACTCATGATTTTGGCGCCGATCTTCGGGTACACGCCCTCCGGAACGGTAAATACGTCGCCATACAGGTTGTTGAATCTCTCTGCTATGGTGCGGGTGATCTCCAGATGCTGCTTCTGGTCAATGCCGACGGGCACGACATCTGTCTGATACAGAAGAATATCTGACGCCATCAGAACCGGATAGGTAAAAAGGCCTGCATTGATATTGTCGGCATGTTTGGCAGACTTATCCTTGAACTGGGTCATCCGGCTGAGTTCACCCATATAGGTAAAGCAGTTCAGAATCCACATCAATTCTGCGTGTCCGGATACATGGGACTGGTAATAGATGCAGTTTTTTACGGGATCCAGACCGGCGGCGATATAGAGCGTCAGAAGTGCGCGGGCCCTTTTCCGGAGTTCTGCCGGATCCTGACGGATCGTAATCGAATGCATGTCCACCACACAGTAAAAGCTCTCATATTCGTCGCTCAGGGCAATCCAGTTTTTCAGCGCGCCGAGGTAATTGCCCAGCGTCAGGTTTCCGGTAGCCTGCATCCCGGAAAACAGGACTTTTTTGTCATTAATCATCTCCACACCTCTTTCATTTTTCAGTTATATCCGTTCGGATTCCGGCTCTGCCAGTTCCAGGAATCTGCGCACATATCATCTATCGTGTATTTTGCCTCCCAGCCCAGTTCCTCCCTGGCCTTGTCGCATTTCGCATAGCAGACGGCGATATCACCTTCTCTGCGTGGCCGGATCTCATACTTCAGCTTATGGCCGCAGGCCTTCTCATAGGCACGGATGACCTCCAGAACACTGTATCCGTTCCCGGTTCCCAGATTGTAGACGGATACGCCCTCCCGGTCCGCGAGCTTGCGGATGGCGCGGACATGACCGACGGCCAGATCCACGACATGAATATAGTCTCTCACGCCGGTTCCGTCCGGTGTATCATAGTCATCGCCGAATACATTGATCTGCGGCAGTCTCCCGATGGCAACCTGGGCCACATACGGCAGGAGATTGTTCGGGATGCCCTTCGGATCCTCGCCGATCAGGCCGCTTTTGTGTGCGCCGATCGGATTGAAATAGCGAAGCAGGATGACATTCCATTCCGGATCAGCCGTGTGGATGTCTGTCAGGATCTGTTCCTGCATATGCTTGGTCCACCCGTACGGATTTGTGCACACTCCCTTCGGGCAGTTCTCTGTGATGGGGATCTCTGCAGGGTCGCCGTATACGGTCGCGGAAGAACTGAATATGATGTTCTTCACCCCGTGCCTGCGCATCTCGTCACAGATCGTCAGCGTGCCTCCGATATTCGTCCGGTAGTACTCGATCGGCTTCTGTACGGACTCACCCACCGCCTTCAGACCGGCAAAATGAATGACCGCATCGATATGTTCCGCGTCGAAGACCGCTTTTACGGCTTCGCGGTCCGTCATGTCCGCCTCGTAAAAGATGACCTTTTTCCCGGTAATCTCTTCCACCCGGTCGATTGCTTTCCTGCTGGAATTGTACAGGTTGTCCAGTACAATCACTTCGTAGCCTTCCTGAAGCAGTTCCACACAGGTGTGGCTTCCGATGTAGCCGGCGCCGCCTGTAACCAGTATTCTCATAATATTTTTGTTCCTCTCTGTTCTGATCAGGATCCGATTTTTCACAATCCGTCCAAAGCCCTGCAGCCGCTCTCCCGGAATCAGGGGAAGAAAAAGAAACACAGATGCCGGTTCTCTTCCTCTGCCTCTTCACAGGTTCTGCGGATCCGCTGCAGGTAGCCTTCCTCTTCCCCGTCCGGCATCCCGTAAAAGCCCGCGCAGGTGTCTTCCATGATATCTGTCAGACAGTCATACAGCGCGTCCAGATTTCTCCCGTACCACTCCGGGAATCCGAAAGCTTCCTCCAGGAGGGTGTGCATCTGCTCACGGTTTTCTGCCTCTGAAAAATCCAGCGTAATTTTTTTCATAGCCTTCCCGCCTTTCAGTACAGCTGCTCAAATGTATTGTAATGATCATCCGTGTAGAAGATCAGACCGTCATTTGAATACACAATTCTCTTTGCGTTGCGCCCGCCGCGCACGTAATCAATATCGCATTCATACCAGGTTCTCCCCTTTTTGTCGGGAAGGAGCCCTTCTCTGTTGCCGAACCGTGAGCCTCCGATGCTCATGCCCGGAGCAGCCTTATCCAGCGTAACGCCGCTGCCCCAGCCCAGATCCTCCGCCTCTCTTTTGGTGATATAGTTATCCGGGAGATGGCCGTATGTGTGCAGATAAAGAGCAACGTCCTCTTTTGAAGTATATGTCCCGTGCTCGTCAGGCTTCTGCGCCGTCCCGTCTGTTTTTCCCGCGGAAGTACTCTTCTGCCCTGTACCGGAGCCTCCGCCTGCAGACACGCCCGTATCCGCGGATGTGCTGCAGCCGGCCAGAAGCAGCGATAAAATAAAGGCCAG
>CADBNA010000363.1 GCA_902795835.1 uncultured Lachnospiraceae bacterium
CATTTTCCAGCCTTTTCACCATGTGCTGGCACCGGGCGATCAGCTCATCGTCCTGCATCATTCCCATCTCATTCATGAGCGACAGGATCGCCGTGCGGCGGGTGGAAGTGTCAAATGCGCGGAGCAGGGTGATCTCTTCAACAGTAAACATTAGCGAATTTCCTCCTTCTGTCTTTTCAGCTTCCGGGAGGCCTTCGGCTCCCTGGTTTTCAGTGTCTTTGTTTTAAGGCCATTCAGGACCGATTCCTTTTCCGGCTCAGATCGTCTTTGGGCATCTTTCGGCTTCGTTCCGATGTCCGCTTTTGCCTCCTGACTGTCCGGTCTCTGCAGATCACGGACTTCTTTCTCCGTAAATCTGGCCGGAGCGGGCCGCAGCTCATAATCGCTGGCATCCTTTTCCGTCAGGGGCTTCTGGTACTCCACGTAGCCCCAGACCTGGATCATGCCGTTCTCCACCGGGATGCGGCTGTTGACGTCATAGTTGTGGATCCTCACTACCGGATTGTCCGGCGGCTTTGGAAATGTCCCAAGGTCCACCGGCCGCTGGGTGGAGTAATAGCGATAGACACCGTTTTCCTGCAGACCGGGAACCGGCGGGTCCGATTCCTTTGGCGGCAGAAGAGCGGCGGCAGTCTCTGAGAATTCCTTTACCTCTGCCATCAGCGTTGCCGCCCGGACGGAACATTCGCCTTCGTCATCGATGACCTCCTGCAGGAATTCCAGGATGCCTTCCACCTGCGTACCATTTTCCAGGAGCATTTCCTTATTCTGCTGAACCACGGACTCCCGGTCATCGGCCGCATCCATATAGCCGTAATAGTCAAAATCATAAGAAAGCTGATCCAGCTTTTCGGCCAATGTCTCGGCTTGAGTGTCCAGCTCCGCCATTTTCTCTCTCTGAAGGATCTGCAGCTGTGCGTCAATCCCGGTGATCAGTTCATCCGCCGCCTGCCGGATCCGGTCCAGGGACGCCTTCAGTTCCGGAGTATCCTTCCCCTGGGACCAGCCTGCAATATATGCAAAGCTGTAATCAGAGGTTTCGATCCCATAGTGTTGGGCAACCGTATACGCCACAGATTCCGCTTCCACCTCTTTGGCGTTCCGGGTAAGCCGCGGTTCTTCCGGCGACATTTCCTTCGGATCCTTTGAATGAAGATGCTGGTGCGTCATCTCGTGGATAAGAGTTTTGATGGTCTGGACCTGGCTCATCCCTTCCTGAAGTGCGATACGGTGATCGACTGTGTGATAATAGCCTTTCGCGCCGGAATCGATCTGTTCAAAACCGATGGGAACTGGACAGGAACGCTTCAATGCTTCGAATAACAGCCCATACTGTTTGACATCCCCGCTAAGCTCATTCACGCCGATGGATGGGAGAGGCCTGCCGTCAGTCTGGGAGACATCAAATACATTGACCACCTTAAAAGCCGGCACCATGATCTCCCTCATCTCCGTCACCTTTGTCCCATCCGGATGCATCCGGGGTCTTCCGGTTGCCGGATCGACAACATCGACCTCCATCCTTTTCTTATATGGTGTCGGGGCCAGGATCCTGATCCCAGTCTCTCCTTTCTGAACCTGCCTGCCGAACTGGTTCTTCCAGGCAGTATAACCGGCGACCAAAGTGGCATCCGGTTTCTGCATGGCGATCAGGATCGTATTGCCAAGAGAATAGTTGTGGAACTTGGACAGGCATTTCAGATACTCCTTGAACTTGGTGCTCTCCATCAATTCCTGGATCCCGGCCTCCAGCTTCTCCGTGATCTCCTTGACCTTCTCAAACTGGGACGGGTACTTACCTGCTGTCTTTTCCGCCATGAGTTTTCTCCTTTTTAGCCCGGATCTTCCGGGACGGCTGCTCCTTAAGCTGAGTCAGCTCCTGTAAAACGGACCGATCCTCAGCCTCGGCCTTATCCAGAACATCCTCGAAAGAGACAGCAAACCTGTTCCTTCCTGCCATCCCGTGCATCTTCAGGATCTCTTCCCGTGCTTCCCTCATTGAGAGATCCGGCGCCTCCAGCCGGCCGCCGTCCTTCAGTTCATACTCCCTGGTGTAAATGGTGTAATCAAAGCCTCCGTCTGTCTTTTGGAGTGTAAGATATTCCCTATGTCCAAGCTGCCAGGCAGCCTGGTCTGCCGTGATCTCCGCCTCGGGCCTGACCATACCGCCCTGGCCCTCAATAAATTCTGCGAATTCACAAATATGAAAAATGGAATTTCCCACCTTTGTGTGGTAATCGTCCAGATACTCACATTTCGCTGTAAAGGCCCGGTCCGGAAAACGGACCTCTACGACACCGCCATCCGGAATGCGGAAAAGAGTGTCGTACTTACTGGTGATGAACCGAATGCTGTGTTCCTGCGGAGCATCATATTTCGGCCTGTAAAACGCCAGTCTTGCGTCCTTTACCTGTTCCAGGGTGCTTACTGCCACTTCCGCAACATAATCACCCTTTAATCCGACCTCCTCGACCGCGAGTTCTCTTGCACGCTCCATAGCATTGTTGATCGAGCTGTCCTCCATATCCCAGTACATGATCAGCCCTGTCTTCATGAGGTCCCCGGTGGCTTTGTCAAACGCGGCATAACCAAAGCCCTCCTTTGTGACTGCCTCTTTCAAATGCAGATAGGCCTTGTCATCCACCAGGTAAACGGCTTCATTCTTTCCCTGCATCATTTACCTCTCTTTCTGCCTTTTCCCTTTTCCTTTTTTCGCACAAACGGCACCGCTCATCTTTTCATCCCTGCGCTCAAGGGCAGGCTTTTTCTTTTCCAGTTCCTTCACAACGGAATGCGGCGCAAGATCCTGGATCCTCTGTGCTGCTTTGTCATAGCAATAGATATAGCTGTAGTCCCCGGAGAAAGGCGTGATCCGCAGCATATACTGGTAATTCTCGGTCTCGATCTTAAAGTCAAAGCTCCTGTGATCATCAGATAATGCTGCATCCTCATGCGCTCCACAGAACCGGATAATGCTCTTCAGCCCGGAAAGCGGATTTCCTTTTTCCCGTAAAGTGTTCACGACCAGATCCAG
>CADBNA010000364.1 GCA_902795835.1 uncultured Lachnospiraceae bacterium
ATGCTGGTGATGTGCAGTTTTCCGATTCTGCCTGCGCCGATAATACCTACTTTAACCATAGTTGATCATCCTTTCTTTATTTGTGTGATAATCTCCGGGTCAACAAGTTGCAGCTCTTTCATTTTTATTTACACGGGGTGCCGTGCACCCCGCATAGATACGAAAACAGGGGCTTGTTTATTCAAACTTCGCGTCATGCATCCAGACGTAGCGCTCATCCTCGCAGCGGTCGGTCTGCAGCCAGGGATTCCCCTCCAGATGACGGATCATCCAGCAGGTATACATCTGGAATCCGGGAGCCACGGCCTGCGGATGCAGTCTGCCGCCGGGAATCGCGGAAAAGCTGTTGTCCACGCTCTTGAACACGTCGTCGCCCACATAGCTGGCGCCAAAGCCTTCCGGGCGGTCAAACTTGAAGTAGTAGAGCTCGGGCTGCGGATGTCTGTGCGGCAGGTACCCGGACCAGTTGCCCCGGTCATTCAGGACTTCTCCCAGGACCATGTTGGAATCCGGATTGATGTCATGGTCAAAGATCGTGTTGACGCGTCTCTTGGCTACATTTCCGAACTTGCCCACGCTGGAGTATCCCCACGGCGCGTCATCCGGGCAGTACAGCTTCGAGGCAAAGCTCTTTTCATTCTGTGTGCACTGCACCAGGATCTCGCTGTCTTTTACGGCCTTCACTTCGATCTTCACACCGGAAGAAACATGCAGCGCCCAGGGGCCTTCCGTAAAGACATCCTTGCGGGATACGGTCTTCGCATTGCCTTCCCAGACATACTCGATCTCGCCGGACATCAGCAGCACCGCCACCTCTTCGCCGGCGCGCTCGAAGGTGCGGGCCGTGCCTGCGGCCATTCTGTACACGCGGACATCCATCAGCATATCGCGGTATTCATTTTCATACGTTGAAAGAATCTCTTCCCCGGAAGCATCAAACTCCGGATAGCCAAACAATTTCTTTTCCATAATATAAAAATCATCTCCTGCTAAATATTTTTGATTCTATCAATACTGTCTTGCAGCGGCCCTGTGCTCGCGGACCTCGTCTGCAGCTTCGCGGACGCTGGCGCTCTCGGACTCCATCGCGATACCGACATTCCACCAGGAATCATACCCGTCTGTCATGGTCTTCGGCACGATCTTCAGGTCAAACAGGCAGGCAACAGTCTGCTTTCTGGAATCCAGAATCGCATCGCGCAGCTCTTCTACGGAACGGCAGGCGTAGGTCTTCATGCCATAGGCCTCACCGATCTTGGTGTAGTCCATCGGAATCAGGTCGCCGGTCGGCTTCTTGCCGTCGGTGTAACGGAACTCGGTGGCGATGCTGCCGATGCCGTGAGTCATTTCCAGATTGTTGATGCAGCCGAATCCGCAGTTATCAAATACCAGGATGTTGGTCTTGATACGCTCCTGCATGATCGTACCCAGCTCGCTGTTGAGCATCTGGAAGCCTGCATCTCCGACCACGGTGTACTCCTCGTGATCCGGATCCGCCATCTTGACGCCCATGGAAGCACCGATCTCATAGCCCATGCAGGAATAACCGTATTCAACGTGATATCCGCCGCGGCGGTTGGTCTTCCACACGCGCTGCAGGTCGCTTGGGAGAGAGCCGCCGGCTGTCAGGATGATGTCGTCCTCGCCGATTGTGGCACGGATTGTTGCCAGGGCGGCACTCTGTGTCAGGGACGTGCCGTACATCTTTACGAACTCCGGAACGGTTCTGGGATCTCTGGCCTTGATGATGGGCTCGAAATCGCCGCCTGTGCAGACGATGCCTCCCAGTCTCTCCAGCTCCTCGTCCCATTCCTTCTTCGCATCGGCAATCTCATTGGTATAGGCAGCCTTATAGCCGCGGGCCTTAAGCTCCGCAGAAAGGGCCTCCAGTGTGGCCTTTGCGTCACCGACAGCCTTTACGGCGTCATATTTGTATGCATGATATCTGTTGTTGTTGATCGTGACAAACTTCACATCCGGATTGCGGAAAAGCCATTTGGAGCTGGTGGTGAAGTCGGTCAGTCTGGTTCCGACGGCGATGACGCAGTCAGCTTCGGGCGCGATCTTGTTGGAAGCAGAGGTACCGGTCACGCCAATGCCGCCCAGGCAGTACGGGCTGTCAGACCGGCAGGCGCTCTTTCCTGCCTGAGACTCGCCAAAGGGAATATTAAAGTCCGCGCAGAACTGCTCCATGACCTCGCCGGCCAGAGAATAGCGCACGCCGCCGCCGACAACCACGATCGGCTTTTTGCTGGAAGCGATCACGTCGGCGATATCCTGGATCTCCTCAGCCGGAGCCACAGGTCTGGTAATGCGGTGTACTCTCTTCTTGAAGAAGTACTCCGGATAATCATAAGCCTCACCTTCGACATCCTGCGGAAGGGCAATGCAGACAGCGCCGGTCTCCGCCGGATCTGTCAGAACGCGCATGGCATTGATCAGAGCCGTCATCAGCTGTTCCGGTCTCACGATGCGGTCCCAGTATTTTACGACCGGTTTGAATGCGTCATTG
>CADBNA010000365.1 GCA_902795835.1 uncultured Lachnospiraceae bacterium
CCTCAGATGCCCATCCATAGTTATCTTCTGTTTTTCTGGTTTCGTGGTAAAACAGATATTCACCGTCTTCAGTATAGAACCGGTATCTCTGGAAGATGGCGTTATAGCCAGACCAATCATACGTATAGTAGAAATCGGCAATGTCACTCTGCTTGATTGAAAGACCGCTGATGTCTGCATCTATGTAATCGTGAGGAGGAACATAAACCATACTGTTGCGTGATTCTTCATGAAGCGTCACATCATGACCCGGCATTCTGAAGGTGAAGACGTATCCGTGCTGATGATCGTAACTCTGGCTCATTTCCACGTCATCATCGATATAAAAGTGGTAATCGGTATCGGTGGCAATTAAATCATAGTACACGGTTACTTTTTCGCCTTCAGCATATTCTGTTTTCTTTGACTCAAAGCCGTAGCCGTCATAATTCAACTTGTATTTTTGCTTTCCGCAGCCGGAGACAGACAGCATAATCAGGACCCCAATCACGAATATCAATTGATGATTTTTCATATCAGGTTCTCCAATTCTGATGATTTCATTTGCCTCTGAGTTTGAAGCCGGCTTCACTCAGCCGATGTATTCAAAACCGATTATATCAGTTTACCTCCTGGTTTTAAAGAGCTTACAGTACTGTTTTTGCCATGTGTGGATTGCTTCCTCCCGTATTAATGGCAGATCAGGATTGCTGGCTGTCATCGTATGGTTTGTCGGAAAGATTGTTGTAATAGCGGAACTGTGAAGGAAATCAGCTCTTCTTTAAAGACACCTCCGAAGAAGTGTCCTTTTCCTGAGGATATGTGACATTTCTATGATGATGCCGGTATTAGAATGCGGATGTAGAAAAATCAGAGGCACAAGCTGCCGTTTGAAAACTGAAAAGGAGGAGAACATGAAAACAATAGTGTCCGTTATTCTGGCGGTCCTGTTGCTGACATCTCTCAGCGCGGCTGCCTTTGCCGGAGGTACCGGCGTAACCTATGAAGAGATGGGCTTTACCCTGACCTACCCGGAGGAATTTGAGACGATGAAGGGAGCCTTTGAACCCTTCCCTATTGGCAGGATCATGGATAGCCTCTATCATATGATGTTTATGTATATCGGTATGCCGAAGGAGGACTATTCAAAATTGGCAACGAATCCGGAGGAGGTCACGGATGAAGAATTCCTGGCAGCTATTGAAGCACAGGGCGCACTCACCTATGTGTTCGCAATTGACGGCGACCGCGGTCTCTCCGACATCATCGAGCTGGCTGCGTTGGAAGCTGCCGGGGAAGAGGACTTTACCGAAGTCGGCAGGGTAGAGGACGTCACCTTCTATCTCTATGACGATCCCGTAGTGACGGAAGAATACACCGCGAGGCTAACGCCGGATTATGCCGAAGAGTTCAGCATGCTCCGGGAGAAGCTGGTTGAAGCCCTGAAAAGTGCGGAGTATTTCGTCCCGATTGTCCCCGGTGAGGAAGTTGTCGGTAAGACCCTGCGCTTTAAAACTACCGATCTGGACGGGAATGCCGGGCAAAGAGCGAGGAGCTCTTTGCCCGGCATGAGCTGACCATGGTCAACATCTGGACAACCTGGTGCGGACCCTGCAAGGGAGAACTCGCCGGCCTGGGTGAGATGAACCGCCGCCTCGCAAAGAAGGATGTCGCGGTGATCGGCATCTGCCTGGATGCGGACGAGGAGCCGGAACTCTGCAGGTCGCTCCTGGAAGAGAACGGAGCGGATTACCTGAATCTGCTGCCTTTTGAGGATGTGATGGAGAAATTGAGTGTCACCTCTTATCCGACGTCATACTTTGTCGATCGGGAGGGCAAGGTCCTCTCCCTGCCTTTTACCGGCGCCCCCTCCCGGATGTCCGACTATGAAGCCGTGATTGACTCCCTCCTGAAGGGTGAGAAAGGGGTTGCCGGAGAGACGGCTCCTGCTGGAGTGAGCGAGGGGAATACCTGTTGCGTTGTCGTTTCGGACAGCGAGGGCAATGCGGTTGAGGGCGCCGTGGTGCAGTTCTGCAGCGATGACGCCTGTACGGTTGGCGAAACCGACGCGAATGGTGTCGCTGTATTTGAAGTTGAAGAAGGAACAACCTGCACCGTCCATATTCTGAAGACTCCTGAAGACTACGAGAAGAATGATGAAGAATTCAGGGTACAGGATATCGGCAGCACGGTATCTGTCACCCTCCGGAAAACAGCATGAAGCCCCTCTGCTTACAGGCAGGCGCGGCTGTCAAGCATCTTACCATAGATCAACGGCGGCGCGGTAAAGACTGCCTGGCCTGCCGCAGAATGATACAGCCGTCAGATGCGTTAACGGAATACCGTCTCAGAGATCGGAGCAATCCGGTCTCTTTCATTTCCCCGGATAAAAAACACTTGTCATCAGGGGAGAAATCATATATAATCGACAGGTAATTTTTGACAAGCCGGGCCAAAGTGTCTGGCCGGGAGGGTGAAAAGTGGATATTTTTGCGAAGTGCTTTGAAAAGGGCCTTGCGGACGAGATCCGGGAGGCGGGCATTTATCCCTATTTCCATAAGCTGGAATCGCGGCAGGATACCGAGGTCATCATGGAAGGAAAGCGGCGGATCATGCTGGGGTCCAACAATTACCTTGGCCTCACGACGCACCCGGAAGTGATCGAGGCCGGCGTGCACGCTCTGGAGCAGTACGGCTCCGGCTGCTCCGGCTCCCGCTTCCTCAACGGCACCCTGAGCCTGCACCTGCAGCTGGAGGAAGAGCTCGCGGCGTTCCTGCGCAAGGAGGCGGTGGTCACGTTCTCCACAGGCTTCCAGTCAAACCTCGGGATTATCAGCGCCATTGTGGGCAGGGGAGACTACGTCATCATGGACCGGGAGAATCATGCCAGCCTTTATGACGGATGCAGGCTTTCCTTCGGGAAGATGCTGCGCTTCCGCCACGCCGACATGGAGGATCTGGAGGCGAAGCTCCGTTCGGTCCCGGAGGACGCCGGATGCCTGATCGTGACTGACGGTGTGTTCTCCATGGGCGGAGACATCGCGAAGCTCCCGGAGATCTGCCGTCTGGCCAGACAGTACGGCGCACGGGTTATGGTGGACGATGCCCACGGTCTGGGCGTCATCGGCGAGGGCGGCCGGGGGACGGCGAGCTACTTCGGCCTGGAGGACGAGGTGGACATCTATATGGGTACCTTCTCCAAGTCGCTGGCCTCCCTGGGCGGCTATATGGCGGCCTCGGCCCGGGTCGTGGACTATGTTCGACACGCCTCCAGACCCTTCATCTTCTCCGCATCCATCACCCCCGCCTCCTGCGCCACGGCTCTGAAGGCACTGGAGATCCTCCGCACGCATCCTGAGCTCCCCGAGACACTGCAGAGCCGCGCCCTCTTCATGCGGGAGAAGCTGCGGGAGAGAGAGGTGAAGATGAGGGCCGGCTCCGATATCATCCCGATTATTCCGATCTATACCTGGGAAGCCATCCCGACGCTGACCATCGCCAAGGAGCTTTATGATCAGGGCGTGTATGTGAATTCCTCCCTGCCGCCCGCCACGGCGCCGACGGAGTGCCTGCTGCGCACCAGCCTCATGGCGACCCACACGGAGGCGCTCATCGAGGAGGCGGTGGAGATCATCGCACAGGTTCTGAGGAAGCATGGCATCTGAAGGTCGTGATCTTCACAGGAGGAACCGGCGGGCAGATACTGAAGAGGGAGAAAAAAATGAACACTTTGAAAGCAGCACGGCTCTGGAAACATCTTGTCACCGCACTGCTGACGGTCATTTGCCTGCTTCTGGCAGGATCGCTGAGAGCGACGGTGCACGCGGACACCTATAACGGCTACTATGTGGATGAATGGGGAGAAGGCAGCAGAAGCTACTATACCGTCTATCAGAATGCCTACGACAAAATGGGAACGCCGGACTTCTATCGGGATGAGGCGGATATTTTCCTGAACCGCCAGACCGGCAGCGATATGAAGATCACCTTTTATCGCGGATATGAGTGCCCCGGCGAGGAGCAGGCCATTGCGCTCACAGAATATCTTGTGGAACATTCTGCAACAAAAAAATGCATTGCAGGGTATTATTACTACTGGAATGAAGACTTCGATATGCTCGACACGCTCTACGTATACCTGATCGAAGGATGGGATTTTACCGACACAGACCCGGACTATCAGCTCATGTGGGATCGGAACCCTTGGGATAACGGGCACGGCATCAGACTGACACTGGAGTATCTGGGATATGGTAAGATCTCTGATGAAAACTGGGATCATGCCTGGCAGCAGGGAAACAGCTTCTGGCTGATGCCGCAGACCAATCTGGACTACTTTGGCGGGATTGCGATCGGCTTCAGGTTCACAGAGGAAAAGAACGGCACGGTCATCCGGCGATACTGCCTGAATGAAACGTATCTGGATGAAGAATAG
>CADBNA010000366.1 GCA_902795835.1 uncultured Lachnospiraceae bacterium
CCGCCGCATTACGCAGAAGGGCCGCCGCATTACGCAGGAAAGGCCGCTGTCCACCGTACAGGACGCCCATATATCTTCTGAAGGAAACCTTCGCAGCCGCCGGCACTTAGCGAAAACAAGTGCGTAAGCACGTCGTTTGAGCTTAGTACCGCTGCGGCGAGAAAGAGCGCAAGCGTTTTCCGAAAGAATATATATGGGCGTCCTGTACGATGGGCGGCGGCCACGTTTGCATAGTGCGGCAGCCCCTCTTACGTAATGCGGCAGCCACATTCATGTCCCGGTACATTTCCTGATGCAATTCCCTACCGCAGATGATCCAGCACGGATTTCCCGATGGTCCCTTCCGGCATTGACAGCTGGAATACATCGCAGACGGTGGCGCCCACCGTGCCGAAAGAACTCTGCTCGGACAGCCCTCCGCCGCCGGCAAAGGAGGCGGAATATGCCAGAAACGGCACTTTTTCCCTTGTGTGATCCGTCCCCGTCCAGGTGGGATCATTCCCGTGATCGGCAGTAATGATCAGGAGATCATCCTTTTTCAGAACCTCCAGCAGCTGGCCGAGTTTTTCATCAAATCTCTCGATTTCGCCCGCATATCCTTCCGGATTTCTCCGGTGCCCCCAGAGCGCATCAAAATCTACCAGATTGACAAAGCACAGTCCCTGCCAGTCTGTCCGCAGGGCGATCTCTATAGTCTGCTCCATCCCGTGTACAGAGCTGTCCGAATGCAGGGATTCTGTTATGCCCTCTCCGGCGAAGATATCATGAATCTTTCCCACCGCAATCACATCCAGTCCGGCTTCCTGCAACGCGTTCATGGCTGTAGGCCCGGAGGGTTTTACGGCATAATCTCTTCGGTTGGCGGTTCTGCGGAATTCTCCCTTCTTCATGCCGACATACGGTCTGGCGATCACGCGGCCCACTTTCCACTCATCGCGCATAGTCAGCTCTCTGGCAATCTCACAGCAGCGATACAGATTCTGCAGGTCAAAGGTCTCCTCCTGGCCGCAGATCTGGAGAACAGAATCCGCAGAGGTATAGACGATCATCTTCCCGTCCCGGATCTCTTCTTCTCCCAGCTCTTCTATAATTTTTGTTCCGCTCTCAGCGCGGTTGCCGATCACCTTTTTCCCGCACCGGCGTTCCAGTTCCGCTATCAGTTCAGGCGGAAATCCGGTATCCGTAAAGGTTATAAACGGCTTCTCCGTGCGAAGCCCCATGAGTTCCCAGTGTCCGGTAAGTGTATCCTTTCCGGCGCTGGCCTCCCGCATGGCGCAGTACCAGGCCGAGGGGGCTTCCTGCGGTGCGGCATGCCTGAGAGCCTTGAGATTGCCGATGCCCAGTTTCTCCAGATTTGGGATGCGCAGAGAATCCACCGTCTGGTCAATATGGCCCAGCGTATCCGACCCTTCATCACCAAAAAGCGCTGCGTCCGGCCCGTCTCCGATCCCCACAGAATCGCAGACAATGACAAACACTCTTCTGAACCTGTTCTCCTTCACAGTCTTCACCTCCCTTTTGCCATCACTGTGAGTGTTTTCCGGGTGTTTTCCCGAAAATATAAACCTGGTGCCGGATACTGCCGTTTCTGTCCGTTCATACCAGTTCCCGGAGAATTACGGACCAGGCTTCTTCCAGTCTGTCCATATTCCAGGCTGCATTAGCCGGAGACGTAGACGGCAGAAGCACTGCCTCTCTCCCTGTCTGCGGCAGGCAGTACTTCATGTATATTTCATGGGATTTTCTTCCGTTTGTGTAAATCTGCCGGATATCGGCCGTCTCCAGAATCGGGGAAAAATCATTCGGCTCCACATTCCGGATGGAACTGTCGCTGGAGCCCTCAATATCGCAGGCATGAATGGAATCCCAGGCTGCAATATGATGCCTGCGAAGCAGCGCGGCCTTTTCTGCAATGTCCACGGGGACTTCTTCATGAAACAGCCGGGCCATCAGCCTCCAGAACCGGTTCTGCGGATGACCGTAGAAAAACCTGCTTTCTCTGGATTTTACAGAGGGAAAGCTCCCCAGGATCAGAATCCGGGAGTCCGTGTCGTAAAAAGCCGGAATAGGATGAATAATCCGTGTGCGCATCTAAATTCCTCCGGTATATTTCCGTTTTATTCCGCATGTCTCGCTTTATTCCGCGTATCTCTTTTTTCCCGCTGTCCGGTTCCTGTTTTTCCCACTGTTCCGTTCCGGTTTTCACTGCTATGCGGTTCCGGTTTTCCTGCTGTGCCGTCCTGTTTTTCCCGCTGTTCCGTTCCTGTTTTCACTCTGTACAGCCTGCTCGGCCGGTGCGCATCCCCGGAAGTTGTGTATTCTGTCTCCTCGGTCATCACCGCCATTTTCTTCCTGAAATTCGCCTTATACAGGCTCTTCCCGAGTAGGATTTCATAGATCTTCTGAAGCTGCGGCAGTGTAAACAGTTCCGGAACCAGGTGAAAAGCAATGTCAGTATATTCGACTTTATTGGCCAGACGCCATCTCGCATAAGCGAGAATCTTCTTGTGGTCAAATGCAAGTTCTTTTTCAGATGCCAGCAATTCTTCCACATCGGCCAGTACGGCCGCACGCGTTCTCTGTCCTGCCCTGAACTGCAGTTCCTCCACCGGAACGAGTGCCATGTAGGCAACCGAAAGAATCCGCATCCTCGGATCGCGGTCAACATCAGAAAATGTATAGAGCTGTTCAAAATAAATATTATTCAATCCGGTCTCTTCGGCAATGCCGCGTGCCGCCGCTTCGTCCAGGGTCTCCTTCATGCCGACGAATACTCCGGGGAATGCCAGATATCCGGCAAAAGGGTCTTCGCTCCTCTCAACCAGGAGAATCTTTAACCGGTCATCTTCTGCGGTAAATACCAGCAGGTCCACCGCAACCGACAGTTTTTCATATTGGGATGCATCGTATCCTTCCATAAACCGGTCTCTTTCTTATCAGGCGCTGCATATCAGCGGCCCGGTATATACTTTTTCTTATGCTGCAACCAGGTGTCCGTGCCGGTCCGCAACCTGAACCGTGAGTTCCATACCTGCATTGAATTCTATTGCATCCTCCGGAACGCCGTCCGAAAACACCACGCCGTCTTCAGGCATCTGTGAAAAAAGGACCAGCGGTTCGTCAGCCCGCAGCCTTCCGAAAACGAGTTCCGCCCCTGTACATTTGCTGGGATAAGGTTCTCTCACCTGATACAAAAGCACATCGCTGTCCCATGGGTTTCTGACATCAGGAACGGAGGGCAGACCAAAGGCTCTGGCCATTCCGCTGAATTCCGCCATCACCGACTTGTGCCAGCCGGTCATCCCCAGTCCGGTTGAGATGATCACGCCGGAGGATGACTGATTTTCAGTAAATCCATTATAACATATCTGATACCTTGCGGATGTATGATTGTTTATTCCGACAAAGAAATCATTGACCGCATACATTGTCTGGCCATCCTTTGTCCGGGCCATTCCCATGGTAATGGTTTTTTCTGTATGATTTCCGGCAATCACCATGGGGATCACCCTTTCCATATCGCCCGGCTCAAAGTTGAGCAGATTCCCCTCCCATCTCGCAGTATCGGAGTTCACACCGATCAGCGGCTGCCCTTCCAGATACTTCATCACATTAGCTGCCAGACCGTCCCGGCCGATGGTAATCACAATATCCTCTTTTCCGAAGATCATATTGGGAATATAGCTTTTTTCGATCACCTGCACCCTGGCGAATTTCATTGCGGTATTCCGCACCTGTGAAATGGCTGAGCAATACTGCTCATGTTCCCTGACATAGTCGCTGAAATCAGCGCCCAGATGTTCGATATAGAACCTCGCCTGTTCGAAGGTATTGTACCGCTGTTTCAGACTTTCCAGCGGGGTGATGCTTCTGACAATAATGATTTTGTTCATCCCTCTGTCCATGACAGGTTCTCCCTCTGTATGATTGCATGCCCCTCTCAGTGCTTCGTTTACGTCTATGGCGGGGGCTCCCTCTGCGTGGCTGCGTGCCGCCTGAGGTCCGTTTCTGGCTGCCGGTTACTCGCTTCTGCCCACAATAGTTTCCAGAAGATCCGGTGTCATATTCAGCATTCCGATCTTCCCGGCATTCTCGCCGAGTTCCAGGAAAGCCTTGGCCATAAGGGACTTCGGATCCATATTGGCCAGCGCGCAGGCCTCAACCAGGGCAACATTGGCATTTTCGCAGGCCTTCATCATGGCAGCAGCGGCAAATGCCTTTTCCTCAGCCCGTTTCTTATTGTTTTCCACCTCGAGATCCACAAAATCCCGGTTCCTTTCTTCGAGTTTGATCTTCTCTTCCAGCTCTGTCTGCAGAATCCTGACCCGCTGCTCTTTTTCCCGCTTCTCCAGTTTCAGTTCGCTTTCCAGAACCTTTTCCCTGATCTCCTGTTCCTTTTCTTTCTTTTCCATCTCCATATCAAGTTCGGCCTGCAGAATCTTCTTCCTGATCTCCTGCTCCTTCTCTTTCTTTTCCTTTTCCTTCTCTGCTACTCTGATCTCGGTATTCAGCTCATTCTCACGGATCAGCCGTTCCTGCTCTATGGCGGCGTTTCTCCTCTTATAAACAGCGTCATCCTGATTCTGTAAGATCTGCTCCCGCGCAGCGGCTTCCAGGGCCCTGCGCGTCTCGGGCCTTGCAGTGATGCCGAGAATATTGACCGCCAGGATCCGTACCCCCAGTGCGGTAATCGTATCGTCGTCGCATAAGTTCTCTGCGATCAGTACCGCCATCTCGTCCGCAATTTTGAGAAGGCTCCGAATTTCCCTTTTGCCGGTCTCCTTGATTACGGCGGATTTAATTGCGTTGTTGATACGCCGACTGAACAAATTCAGTGCCTCCGTCCTGTTCTGGGCATAATTTCCGGTATAAGTGAAATCTGCCATTTTCACTGCTTTCTCAAAATCTTCGATCACATATGTCACAGCGCCCTGCACACAGACCGTCTGATAATCCGCCGTAACCAGCTCGTCAAAGGCGAACGATCCGTCAAAAGCAACAGCAGGCACGGCCAGCACATTTGTTGCAAGGCTGTTGTAGAAAAGGGATAGTCCGAGTCCTTCTTTTACACATTGTCCGTTTTTAATCACTCTCACATATTCTGTCGGCTGGAATTTTCTGTAAACAATCGACATGGTAATCTCCTTTCTGCC
>CADBNA010000367.1 GCA_902795835.1 uncultured Lachnospiraceae bacterium
AACAGTGGTATCTGCCTGTGCATTCTGAGCGGTCGTATCCGTCCATCCGGTGGAGTAGGAAGAGTTTCCGCCGAACAGGCTGGAGAAAAGATCATTTGCGCTCTGTGTGCCTGAACCGTACTGGGAGCCGGTGCCGCTCTGCGTGCCGGAGCCGTACTGGGAGCCGGTGCCGCTCTGCGTGCCGGAACTGTACTGGGAACCGCCGCCAGCCTGGCTGCCTCCGGAGGAACCGCCCAGCAGACCGCTAAGTCCCCCTCCGCCGCCCAGAAGCAGAACAGCGAGAATAATGAGGATCAGCGGGTTGAAACCGCCGCCGCTCCGCCTGCCTCCGGTGTTTCTGCCGCTGTCAGGAGTAGGCCGGAAGCTTCCGCCTGCCCCGGAATCGCCTACCGGGCCGGTGCCGAGGCCGTCGCCTCTCTTGTAGACATCTTTTCCCTGGCCGGTTACATTCTTTTTGCGGCCCTGTGGTCTGTTTTCGCTCATCTCTTGGATTCTCCCTCTGTATGATGCCCGCGGGTTGCTCCGCTCATTCTGGTGCAGTAATATCAGCTTAATAATAGCATAGGATCAGTCCGCGGACAAATATATTTGTTGAGTTTCACCCGGATGGATGGTAAACTGAACTGTACTGTTTTGCGGTGCAGACAGTGAGAAAGAGGTGACAGCAGATGCCGGATAAGCGCACGGGAATCCATCCCGATGAAAAAAAAGATATTATGTCGGCTGAAACAGATAAAGAGACAGAATATGATGAGACAGATATCCTTTTTGATGACCTGTCTGAGACGGACATCATTGAGGACCCAGATGAACCGGATCGGGAAAAGGGTGAGCTTCTGCAATATCTGCAGAGAAAATCCGAGAAAAAAAGACGCAGGGAGAAGCAGGTGCGGACACTCTGGTTTATCCTTGCGGTTACCGTCCTTCTGTCTGTATTCACGATTGTATTTGTGGGAACCAGGCTGGCGGCAGGAACTTTTGAGATGCCTTTCGGAAAACCCGGCGGCAGTTCCAGCCCTGGCAAGGCTGCGGGAACTGTGAGTGAAGGCAGCGATATATCGGAATCGCAGGAAAGCACAGCGTCAGACACCGCAGCAGAACCGGAAGAAGGTACGGACTCCGGACACCCGGCCGAGTCTGAAAAAAGCGCTGTTTCCGGCAGCACAGCGGAGACAGAAGAGAACGCAGCCTCCGTCAGCGCAGCAGAGACAGAGGAGAATGAAGCTTCCGTCAGCGCAGCAGAGACAGAGGAGAATACAGCCGACGGCAGTACAGCAGTAACTGAACAGGATGCAGCCGCCGGCAGCGCGGCAGAGTCAGAAGAAGCCGCAGCAGCTGAGAGCGGAGAGACAACAGAAGAGGGCACAGCCGCACCTTCAGGTGTCGTGGATGAGGTGACGTTCGTCGCCGCGGGAGACAACCTGATTCATCAGAGACTGTATGAGCAGGCTGCTGCGCGCAGTGAAGACGGTTCCTATGATTTTTCCTATGCCTATGAGATGGCAGCCCCCTTTATTTCTCAGCATGACATTGCCTGGATTGATGTAGAGACGCTGATCAACAACCGGCTGGAACCCAGCGGATATCCTGATTTCTCCACACCGGGGGAGAATGGAAACGCTCTTCTGGAGGCGGGATTCAACGTGTTCAGCCTGGCCAGCAATCACACCTATGATTTTGGTGCGGAAGGAGTAAGGGCAACTCTGGACTTCTGGTCAGAGAACCTGCCTGACAGCGCCCTGACAACGGGATTGTGGGAGAATGGCAAGTATGAAGATATTCCGATTCTGACGACAGAGCAGGGATACCGGATCGCGTTCCTGACGTATGTGGATTTCATGAATGGAGCGCCGGAGGAAAAAATGCCCCGCCGTGTTATACTGCTGGCAGAAGAGGACCTGATCAGAGATCAGATTCAGCTGGCGCGGGAGAAGGCGGATGCGGTTGTTGTGAGCTGTCACTGGGGTGAAGAGGGCAGCCACGGCATCACAGAGGAGCAGATGCTGATGTCACAGAAGGTGGCAGACTGGGGGGCGGATATCATTATCGGAGATCACACCCATGTCATCCAGAATGCGGCATGGATTACTGCAGCGGACGGCCGCAGGGTTTTCTGCGTATACTCCCTGGGAAATTTCGTTTCGACACAGGAACTCCCCGATGAACTGATCGGCCAGCTCTTTGAAGTCACACTGAGATTTATGGACGGGCCTGACGGCAAGCTGGTGGAGGTTGCAGACCCGGCGCTGGTTCCCACACTGACCGTATATGGGGAGGACGGCACAGAATCAAGGGTTGTCCTGTACAGCGACGTCACCAATGAAGAGATCAGGGAGCACGGCATCCGCACGGCATTCCCGGAATTCAACAGAGCATACATTGAAAAAGTCATACGGGAAAACGTGAACGGCCTGTATCTGAATGAACCTCTCACAGAGTTTGAGGATGACGGAGAGGAAGAACCGGAGACAGAAGCCGGACCGGACGGGAATACCGAAGGTCCGGAAACCGGATCAGACAGCGAGACTGCAGAAGACGAAATCAAAGCCGACAGATCCGAACCGGAAGTGAAGGAAGAAGAGCCGCTGGACGGAACGGAACCGAAAACAAAAGAAGAGCCGCGGAACGAAAAGGAACCGGAAACAAAAGAAGAGCCGCAGAACGAAACGGAACCGGAAACTGAAGAACTGCAGACCGGATCAGAATCGGAGACAGTGCAGCAGACCGGATCCAAAACAATCTCGAAGACAGAAATTCCGCTGACCGGTTCAGAAGCGCAGGAGAATACGAACGAAAAAGCGGCTGCCTGAGTGCCGCCGCAAAAAACAGGACAGAATAACGGAGGGCAGTATTTGCCACGTAAGGAGGGTACCATGGCTGAGAATTTTACGTATTATGCACCTACCAGAGTAGTTTTCGGGAGGGATACGGAGCTGCAGTGCGGAAAACTGGCAGCGGCCGAGGGAGGCACACGTGTGCTGATTCATTACGGCGGCCGGAGCGCGGTCCGGTCCGGACTGATTGCCAGAGTGCGGAAGTCTCTGGAGGATGCCGGCCTGTTTTGCGCGGAGCTTGGCGGCGTTGTGCCGAATCCTCACCTGTCGCTGATCCGGGAAGGGATCGCCCTGGGAAAAAAAGAAGGGATCGATTTCGTTCTGGCAGTCGGCGGAGGCAGTGTGATTGATTCTGCAAAGGCAATTGCCTACGGTCTGGCTGAAGATGGAGATATATGGGATCTCTACTCGAAGAAAAGAAAGGCAAAGGCCTGCCTTCCGGTCGGCGTTGTACTGACAATCGCCGCTTCCGGCAGCGAGATGAGCAACAGCTCCGTCATTACAAAAGAAGATGAGGATCTGAAGAGGAGCTATAATGATGACCTGAGCCGCCCGCGGTTTGCAGTAATGAACCCGGCTCTGACACAGACCCTTCCCGACTGGCAGACAGAAGCCGGCTGCACGGATATTCTCATGCATACGCTGGAGAGATATTTCCCGGCCGGACCGCATATGGAACTGACGGATTCCATTGCGGAAGGACTGCTTCGCACTGTGATCCGGAACGCTGAAATCCTGCATACCGAGCCGGACAATTATGATGCGCGCGCGGAGGTTATGTGGGCCGGCAGCCTGTCGCACAATGACCTCACCGGATGCGGGCAGCTGACCAGAGGCGATTTTGTCGCCCACGGTCTGGAGCATGAGCTGAGCGGGTTCTATGATGTGACGCACGGCGCAGGTCTTGCGGCAATATGGGGCAGCTGGGCAAGGTATGTGTATAAAGATGCGCTGGACCGGTTTGTGAGATTTGCCGGGAATGTTTTCGGAATAAGTGTTCAGACGGAGGGCCAGGAACCTCTGGAGGGCCAGGCGCTGCAGGAGGCCCGCGAGAAGGCTGCACTGGCAGGCATAGAGGCGCTGGAAGCGTTCTTCCGCAGGATCGGCATGCCGACCTCCCTGACGGAGCTCGGCCTGAAGGTGAGCGAAGAAGACTGCCGCCGTCTTGCGGCTTCCGCCGCGGCGGCATGCGGAGGCAGCAAGGGATCGGCCAGGCTGCTCTATGAAGAAGATATGTTCAACATTTATATGGCGGCACGCTGATAAACGGGGTAACAGAAAGACTGATGGAAACGAACACACAACGTACAGAGAGAAGAGGAGGACAGTGGTTTGCCCTGGGACTCAGAAACGGAATTCCCATCTGCATGGGCTATTTCGCCGTTTCTTTTGCGTTGGGAATTACTGCCCGAAATTGCGGACTCCATGCTTTTCAGGCGTTCCTGATGTCTCTGCTGATGGTTGCCTCTGCAGGAGAGTATGCAGCCGTGACGCTGATTGCTTCCGGCGCCGGCGCGATTGAGATGATCATTACCACTCTGATCGTCAACCTGCGGTATTTTCTTATGAGCTGTTCCCTTACGCAGAAGATCCGGCCGGGTTCGTCCCCCATTCATCGCTTTCTGCTTCCGCAGGGCATAACCGATGAGATCTTCGGCCTGTCTGTCTCGGTGGAGGGCTGGCTGAATCCTCTCTATACGTACGGTCTTCTGCTCATTTCAGCCGCCGGCTGGTGCGCCGGCACGGTTCTCGGGGTCGTCATGGGAAATATTCTGCCGGTTTGGGTGACGAATGGTCTCAGTGTGGCCATGTACGGCATGTTTCTGGCAATTATTATTCCGCCCTCCCGGAAATCCCGGTTTATTCTCGGGCTGGTTACGGTTTCCATGGCGGCCAGCGGGCTGTTTGCCGTGCTGCCGGGCATCCGGCGGGTCTCGTCGGGATTTCGGATTATTATCCTGACAGTTCTGATCGCCGGGGCTGCTGCGTGGCTTCGCCCGATTGAAGAAGAGGACGAGGACAACAACCCGGAAGAGACACAGGGTAAGGACACAGAAGGAGGATGGGGATGAGCGGTAACAAGATATATGCGGCGCTTTTTATCATGGCTTTGACGATCTACCTGATCCGCCTGACCCCTTTCCTCTTTCTGCGCAAGCCGATTACAAACCGGTGGTTTCGTTCTTTTCTGTATTACGTTCCTTATGTGACGCTGGCTGTGATGACATTTCCCGCCATACTGACAGCTACCGGCGATATCCGCACGGGCACGGCCGCACTCGCTGTCGGCCTTCTGACGGCATGGTTTTCCGGTGATCTGTTTGCAGTAGCAGTCGGATGCTGTGTGACAGTGTTTCTTGTAGCCCTGATTCTCTGATGAACTGCCGGCATGGAGTGATGACATGAAGAAAACGGTAATAATGGCCTTTGCGCTGGCGCTGTCGCTGCAGGCCTGCGGAAGCGCCGGACAGGGCCCCGGCCGGCAGCCTTCCGGGCAGGAGGAGTCGCCTCCGGTACTGGAACCGGTTGAAATGCCGCAGGGAGATGAAGGGCAGCTGACTCCGGAACCGGAGGAACAGCAGTCTTCCGAATCTGCAGGCAGGAACTGGAAAGAGGCGATGTCGGGATTCCTCCAGGAGATTCCGGGTGTCGGGGATTATGTGGAGTCGCTGCCAAAAGGCGACTCCCTGTTCATTAACCGGGCTCCGGGATTTTATTATTATGAGCAGCTGAGCGGAGAGGAACAGGCTCTCTATGATGCCATGTGGCTGGTGATTCAGGATCCGACGTCCACAGAATACCGGAAAAAAGTACAGGTATCTGTGGATCCCGCATCAGAAGCATTTGAATTAGAGATCACGCATGCCATGCATGCACTGGAAAACGATCATCCGGAACTGTTCTGGCTGAAGCAGAACGGTACTTTCCACTACTATTATCTGGATATGCCTGACCGCAGCGGATGCTATTCACTGATGGTCCAGCTCTCAGGAACCTATGACGCATACGCAGAGGAAATGTCGGCTTTCAATGCGGCTGTATCGGATTTTATGGAAGGGATTGACCTGACTGCACCGGATCCCCTGATTGCCCTGGAAATCCATGACAAACTGATCGACCTGGTATCCTACGACGAAGTACTGGCCGCAGAGGAGTATGCAGGTGACAGTTCGGACTACGGCTACACCGCTTACGGCGCCCTGGTGGCAAACAGCAGGGGAGAAGCCCATACAGCTGTCTGCGACGGCTACACCTATGCCTACCAGTATCTGCTGCAGCAGGCAGGAATCATGGCAGTGCGCGTAGCGGGCAGTGCCGGTGATTCCGTCGAGACGGCCGGGGGCCACTCCTGGAACGTGATCCTGCTGGATGACGGCTGGTATGAGGTGGATGCCACATGGGATGACAACAACCCGGACTTTGACCAGGAAGACCCTGACAACTGGCTGCTGAATGAGGCGGTTAACGACTGGAATTACTGGGATCGGATCCGGCACTATATGTATGGCCTTACTACACAAGAAATCAGCAGTTTTGTGCCGGATGACAGTTTTACCTATTACTATGAATCTGATGTCTGGACAGGACATGCCTCTTTTCTCGGTTCCTCGGTTCATATCCGGGATACGGAAGAAGAGCAGGAGATTACACACGATTACATCACATATCTTGCTCCGGAGGCGTATGGCACCACCTATACCTATGACTATCTGGTGAACTGGCGATGGGAACGGCTGCAGGAGGGATCGGAATACAGCGATACCGGTGACGGCTATCCCGAAGAGAGCTATTCCGAAGAGGGGTATACAGAAGAAGGATATACAGAAGAAGGATATACCGAGGAAGGCTATGCCGGAGACGGGTATACAGACGCCGGGTATGACGGGGACGGATACTCAGAAGAAACATATGCGGGAGAGTATTGATATGGCGGAACTCAGCACGCTGTGCTATCTGGAGCGGGACGGAAAATACCTCATGCTGCACCGGACAGTAAAAAAGAATGATGTAAACAAAGACAAATGGATCGGTGTCGGCGGCCATTTCGAACAGGATGAGAGCCCGGAGGAATGTGTGATCCGGGAAGTGAGAGAAGAGACCGGATATACGCTTACAGACTGGCGTTACAGAGGAATCGTCACGTTTGTTTCCGGAACCGGGATCACGGAATATATGTCGCTTTTTACTTCGGACAGTTTCGCCGGAGAACCGGCCGAATGCGATGAGGGCGTTCTGGAGTGGGTAGATAAAAAAGAGATCTTCGGTCTCAACATCTGGGAAGGCGATAAAATCTTTTTCCGGTTGCTGGAGAGCGAAGAACCCTTTTTTTCTCTGAAACTGGTCTATGACGGCACAGACAGGCTGGTCAGTGCGTCTCTGAACGGTCGGCCAATCCGTCGCCTGTGACAGCTGACGGGTGTGTGAATCCAAGCAGGATCTGATGAATAGACCGGTGCAGATAGGGGAGATATTCTCCCAGCGGAACCGGAGAGTTGTACAGGATGCAGCTGTATCCTGTTGAACTGGTCAGCTCAATCAGTGTAAACAGCAGCAGCTCCGGCTGCTCGCACTCTATGTTGTCTGCTTTCATAATCTGCAGGAAATTCTCATATATTTCCGCAAAGTTTTCCGGGTCTCCCTCTGCTTCTGCCGCGTGGCGGAACACACCCCAGGACAGATTTTTTGTGATAAAACGGAGCAGATGCCTGTTATGCTGCAGATAATTCAGCATGTAATCCGTCATCGACAGCAGATAGGCTTCAAAACCCTGCTGCGCGTCCGGGTACAGGCTGACGGCTGCCTGTGCTTCCAGTATCAGCTGGCTGGACTTGCGGGCTACCAGCTGGTCCCGCAGGTCATACTTATCCCTGAAATACAGATAGAATGTCCC
>CADBNA010000368.1 GCA_902795835.1 uncultured Lachnospiraceae bacterium
CAGCGCCTCTGACTGGGACTGTTCCCGCATCCGGCTGACCCGCTCGTCTATCGTCTCCAGCTGCTGCTCTACGCGGTCATATTCCTTCCGGGTCTTTTCAAAGGCCTCTTCTATCGTCTGGATCTGATCCTGCGCGATCTCCATATTGGAGCGGATCTGTCCGGCCTGCTCCTCCCCTTTCCGGGACTCTGTCTGGTACAGCCGGATATCCAGAAGCCGCAGGCTGTCTCTCTTTTTCAGATAGATCTCTGCCTTTTCCGCCTGGGACCGGAGAGGTCCCAGCGTTCTGGAGAGTTCGCTGAGTATGTCATTGACTCTGACCAGATTCGCTTCTTCGGATTCCAGCTTGCGGATCGTGGCAGCTTTTCTCCGCTTGTATTTCACGATCCCGGCCGCTTCATCGAACAGCGCCCTCCGGTCCTCCGGCTTCCCGCTCAGAATCTGGTCGATCTGGCCCTGGCCGATGATCGAATATCCCTCTTTGCCGATACCGGTATCATAGAACAGTTCATTGATATCCCGGAGCCGGCAGTTTCTTCCGTTCAGCAGGTACTCACTCTCACCCGAGCGGTACAGCCGCCGGGTCACCGTGATCTCTTCGGCATCAAGATTCAGCTGACGGTCGGCATTGTCCAGCGTAATGGCAACGGATGCAAATCCCAGGGCCTTGCGGTTTTCTGTTCCGGCGAAAATGACATCCTGCATATTGCCGCCGCGCAGCTGCCGGGCGCTCTGCTCCCCGAGCACCCAGCGCACGGCATCCGCCACATTGCTTTTGCCGCTGCCGTTCGGGCCTACAATGCCTGTAATCCCGTCATGAAAATCAAGGCGCATTTTATTTGCGAAGGATTTGAAACCCTGCAGTTCCATACTCTTCAGATACATATCAGTCATTCCCCTTCAGCTTTATCAGTGCCTGGTAGGCGGCTTTCTGCTCCGCGGCTTTTTTGGAGCGGCCGTCTCCCTCACCCAGCACTTCTTCGCCCAGACATACCCGCACCGTAAACAGTCTGTCGTGACTGGGGCCGCTTTCGCTGACCAGTTCATAGCGGATCACATCGCCGTCTTTTCTCTGCAGGTGCTCCTGCAGGATGGTCTTGCTGTCAGAAAACAGCCGTTTGTGCCCGATATCATTGAGAACGGTCCGCAAAACAAAAGAACGGGCCTTCTCCAGGCCGCCGTCCCGATAGATGGCTCCGATCAGGGCCTCCAGGGCATCTGACACGATGGAATCTCTCTGGCGTCCGCCGGTCTGTTCCTCTCCTTTGCCCAGCAGCAGATACGCCGGCAGTCCGATCTCCCTGGCGTCCATGGCAAGAGTCGGCTCGCACACGAGGCTGGCGCGCAGGCGGGTCAGGTCCCCTTCGGGCATTTCCGGATACCTCTCGCAGAGGTATTCGCTGGATATGAGCTCAAGTACGGCATCGCCCAGAAATTCCAGCCGCTCATTGCTGCCGGCGTGTCCGGTCCTGTTCTCATTGGCATAGGACGTATGCGTCATTGCCTTATGCAGCAGGGAGGGGTCACGAAATGCGTGCCCGCAGATTGTCTCGAGTTTTTTCCATTTGTTCTGTGCCATACGGTTCTCCGGAATGGTGGTATTTCCTGTTCAATACATATCGAAAGGACTGCCCCGGGAGTACAAATCCTCCGCGGGGCAGTCCTCACATCAGTCACATTTTATTCGGTTTCCCGCGCCGCTTTCTCCCGGGCCAGGTATTCCCGGATCCGTCCGTTCACATCCTGTTCCGAGAACTGGACACACTGCAGAATCGTATTGCGGAACTCATTCGCCTTTGAATTGCCGTGGGTTTTCACCACAAGGCCCTGCAGTCCGAGCAGCGGTGCACCGCCGTAACCGGATGTGTCGAACTCCTTCAGCGTTTTTTTCAGGGCCGGTTTCGCCAGCAGGCCTCCCAGCTTGGCGCGGGGAGAGCTGTACAGGCCTTCCCGGATCTTCGCCAGAAGAGAGGATGCAACCCCTTCATACAGCTTCAGGATAACGTTGCCCACAAATGCTTCCGTGACGTAAACGTCCGCGGCGCCGGAGGGAATATCCCTGGCTTCCACGTTCCCGATAAAGCGGATGTCGGGGCACGCTTCCAGCAGCGGATAGACTTCCTTGCACAGCGCATTGCCCTTTTCCGCCTCTGCCCCGATATTGACAAGACCCACTCTGGGCCTGTCTACATGGCAGATCTCTTTCATATAAATAGAGCCCATGACCGCAAACTGTACGAGATGTGCCGGTCTGGAGTCCACACTGGCTCCGCAGTCAATCAGAAGGGAGACGCCCTTTTCGGTAGGAATCAGCGGGGCGAGCGGCGCGCGCTGAACGCCGCGGATTTTTTTTACTATGGCCTGTCCGCCAACCAGAACCGCTCCTGTATTGCCGGATGAGACAAAGGCATCCGCCTCACCGCGGTGTACAAGGTTCAGGCCGACAACCAGAGAAGAATCCTTTTTCCCCTGTATTGCCTTTACAGGCGGCTCTGCCGTCCCGATCACCTCACGGGCATCGACAATCCGCACCCGGCCCTCCGGCCAGGAATCGCCGGCCATCTCCTCCCGGATCCGCTCCTCCTGCCCGACCAGAATGACACAGATTCTGTCATCCGCCTGCAGGGCCTGAAGCGCCCCTTTCACAGGCTCTGCAGGGGCATAATCTCCGCCCATGGCGTCAACGACTACACGAATGATCTCACCCATAATAATACTCTTCTCCGTAGTATTCCTGCCCGGTGCCGTCATCATAATAGTAATCTTCCGTATACTGTTCTTCGGTATACTGTTCCTCTGCCGGCGCTTCCTGAACAGGCTCCTCGGCGGGTGCCTCCTCAGCCGGCGCTTCTTCTGCAGGTGCCTCTTCCGCGGGTGCCTCTTCTGCAGGCGTCTCTTCCACCGGCGGCACAATTGTCTCTTCCTCCGGCCCTGTGATGATCGGCTGGCCGCTGGCAATGTCAATCAGCCGGCCTTCGCTGTCCACGACAAAGCCTTCCTCATTGAAGACATAGGGCTTCCCGTCAATTGTCATGGAAATCCCGGCAGGATACTTTCCATCATCACGGCAGATATACTGATAGCCGCCGTTATCGGCATTCTGCTGCCAGTACATGTTGTCCCACACGGAAATCTCACTGACCGTGCTGGTGCCCATATTGACCTTGCCGCCGACGGTATTGACGGCCACTACATAATAATACCAGGTGCCCTTCTCGGAAGTATCAGGGGCATAGGTGTCGCCTGTCGCACCGGATATGGCCGTTCCGCCTCCGTTGCTCTGCACATTGTTCCGGTACCACTGGTAAGAGATCAGCCCCCCGTCGGGAGACGTCGCGATCATCTGCAGGGCAACCGGCGTGTCTTTTGTCACAGCCGTCCTGGCGGCTGCCTGAACCTCAAACACCGGAACAGCGATACTCTCATCTATTTCATAGACGGCAAACGTCTCATTAACATCTTCCGGACTGGCTGCGGAGTCGTCAGCCTCCGAATCGGTCACAAGATCGACGACCCTCTCCATCGCTCCGGTAAACGAACAGCCGGACAGCAGAATGGAAGCGCCGAGCATTGCCGATACTGCCATGCATAGTCTTTTTCCTGTCATGATATGTGCCACCTCTGTACTTCTGTTTTTAAAAAAAGGCCGGACGCATGTGCGACGGCCTTTCACCAATCCTGTTTCATCAGGCTTCTTCCATGTTGATGACCTGTTTCTTATTATAAGTGCCACAGGCCTTGCAGACTCTGTGCGGCATCATCAGTGCTCCGCACTTGCTGCACTTTACCAGATTCGGAACAGACATTTTCCAGTTCGCTCTTCTCTGATCTCTGTGAGACTTGGAAGATTTATTCTTCGGACAGATGGACATCGAAACACCTCCTCTTTTATCATTCTTCAAGCAGGCTCGAGACCCACTATATTTTCAATCGCACTTTGCCATTATACACACGCCTAAGCTGTTTGTCAATCCATTTCTTGATGCCGTCAAAATCTTTCCGGAACCCTCCCGGGCCTCTTTCCGCGCCCGTTCAGGGCCTTCTCTTAAGGTCGTCTTCCATCACTCCGTTATCTGGAGAGCAATGCGGTAAAACACCGGATCATCCATGGCTTCTTCCCAGGTTTCATACGGAGCGATCGTCCCGAACAGGCTCTCGGGAGCGATCCGGATGCCGTCTGAATGGTATTCATTTGCCACCAGGATTCCTTTGCATTTCGGCAGGAGCTGCGGGTTTTTCAGCAGCTTCTGCATCTTTTTGCCGGCGATCTCATTTGCCTCGGTGAGCATGATCAGGGTCGCCTTTCTGCCGATCAGATCAACGATCTGCGGCGTCATATCCGTCCCCAGGTCGAGTATGATCACGTCAAAATCCCTCTTGGAGGTCAGAATCCCGCACAGCTCTTTCCATTCAGGCATCCCCATCTGCAGGGCGGACAGGGACTTTTCAAACGGACACAGCCAGGAGATGCCATCCGTGCGGATGTTCTGCAGGATGGTCCAGTAGGTATCATCAGAAGGATTTTTCAGCTGGCGGACCAGGTCCTCTCCCGCAAACTCATCCTTTTTCAGGTATACGGAAAAACTCTGCATGGGATCACAGCCGATTACCAGAACCTTCTGGTCCAGCCTGCGAAGCTTTCGCGCCACCGCAATTGCCGTCAGGCTTTTTCCGCACCCCCCGATGGGAGAATACACGGCGGCAATTTTGGTCTCCTGTTTTTCCGGACTTCCGCTCCGGGCGGAAAGCGTTCCCCGGCTCAGAGCCGCATCGATCTTCTGGAAAAGGGCGGATTCCTTCATCCCGTCTGATATTTCCTCCGTGTTGGCAGGCCGTTCCTCTGCCCTCGCCCTTCGTCCTGTGAGAAGAAAAATCTTGCCGGCTTTCTCCGGATTCGGGATCCTGCGAAACATGCCCGGATCCGTCAGTATCACATCTATGACCCGTTCATCTGCAAAATAACTGTCCAGGTATGCCTGTTCGGTGATAAACTGCACCTCCGCTATATCTGCATAGCGGCGGATGATGGCATCCTCTCTTTTTTTGCAGCTCCCGGGATCGCTCTCCAGTACAACCAGCAGTGGTCTGTTGTCCATAACTCCTCCTGTATTCCAGCCGGGCGGTCATTCCGCCGTAAAGGTACTGTCCGCAAACCGCAGCACCGTACCCTGCCCGATCGGCACCTCGGCGCCCGGAACAATTCTCTGGTCATTTACAAAGGTACCGCTGTCGCTGCCCAGATCCCTGATATAATAGCAGATGCCGTTCCAACCGATTTCCGCATGCTGTCCGGCAATGTTTTCGACACCCAGGATCAGGCCGTCCGCCACTCCTGTCTCTGATCCGATAAGAAAGCTGTCATGTCCGATGCGGAACGTCAGCGGCCTCGGCGTATTCACACTGCGCAGCACGAGAACCTCATACTCTTCCGGCGTCCTTTTCCGCAGTGCCTTGCCAAGGGATGACCAGTCGCCGAAAGACTTATCCTTCTGGTAACGGATCTGGCGGACCACCTCTTCTCCCCGCGGGGCCTGCGCAAATATATCCTCCAGAAGGGCATACAGCCGTTTGGCATAGATTTTCTCCTGGAGCGTTTCCTCCGGGACAACGGCAGGCAGCCGGATAAAAAAGGCCTCCAGGTACTCATTCGTATACACGCTGTCCAGATCCCATATTACATTTTCCGGGGACAGCTCCGGAAAGCGAAGCATCCTCTGGGTTCTCTCAAGCATGCTTTCAGCGATCCTGCACAGTTCTTCCAGCGACAGTTCGGGCAGAACATCTGCCAGTGTCCTGAGTTCGTCGGGATAAAACACCAGCCTGACCTTGTCATTGTATTTTACACAGTTGCACGGCAGCAGACCGGTATCTGTCTGCCGTCTCATCTGCTCCAGGGCATCTTTATCCAGCAGCTCCGCTGCGTTCAGTGTGAATTCTCGCATAATCAATAATCCCCTTGTATTCCCCTTCCGGACAGTCTCACAGTTCCTGCAGAATCTCCCGCAGTACATCTGCAGATATCTGTCCGGGCGCAGACGCCCATCCGGCCGTTCCGAAAGTGACGGCAGAACCCGTCAGGGCCCCGCTGACACGGGAGACCTTCCCCATTTCTCCCATGGACATCGTGATCAGAATTTTCCCTGTCTCTTCCCGGATCTGCCGTGTTACCTGCATCAGCCGCAGAACATCCTTCGGCTTCTCCGGCATGGCGGCAACCTTCAGGATATCCGCCCCGGTCTGCCCCTCACGGTAGAAAAGCTGCCTCAGTTCTTCCTTTCCGGGCGTCTGGGCAAAGAAATGCGCCGACGCCACCACCGTCTTGCCATGCAAATGGGCAAGTTCCGTCAGTTCAGAAGGATCCGTCTCATAGTGAAGGATCTCAATATCGACCAGATCCGTCTCCTCCTGTCCGATCCCCCATCGGATCAGCTTCTCATACTCTTCCGCATCATAGGGCAGTTCTCCTCCCTCCTGACCGGTCCGGACGGTAAACAGAACCGGCAGGTTCCCGACCGCCTTCCTGAGTGCACCCAGGGCAGCTGCGGCAGCCTCTTCATCCTGCAGGGCATGAAAATAATCAGCCCGCCATTCAACCAGATCCGGCTGAACACAGACAGCCCGGGCAGCCTGCTGCAATAATTCCTCTTCCGTCTCTCCAGTCAGAGGTACGCAGATGGCCGGCATTCCTTCTCCCAGAACCAGATCCCGTATTTTCAGGGTATGCTGCTTCTGTTTTTTTTCATCCTTTCTGCCGTCTTTCCTGCCGTGCTTTTTGTCCGGCTTCTTTCTGTCATAGAGAGATTTCCGTTCCTGTTTTTTATCTTTCTTCTCGCGGTTCGCCTTCTTCCCGCTGTGATCAGGGGCCGCCTTTTTCTCTTTTTTCCCGGGATCCGCCGGTTTTTCAGGTATGTCGGCGGCAGCCTTTTCGGGTTCGTCAGCAGCAGCGTCCGTTTCTGTTGCCTTCTCAGGCTCCGTCTCCGGTTCCGGTTCCGCTTCTGTCTCAGGCCCGGTCTCTGCTTCTGTCTCAGGCCCGGTCTCTGCTTCTGTCTCAGGCCCGGTCTCAGCTTCTGTCTCAGGCCCGGTCTCTGCTTCTGTCTCCGGTTCATCTTGTGCGTCCGTCGCCGGGGTTTCCGGTTCTGCTTCTTCCTGTATTTCTTCTGCAGGCAGTTCTGCCGCCGGCCCGCTCTCCGCGGCTTCAGTCACCGGCTCTGTCTCTGTAACGTCTTCCGCTTCTGATTCCGCAGCTTTTTCC
>CADBNA010000369.1 GCA_902795835.1 uncultured Lachnospiraceae bacterium
CCATGGCGGCGCGGTCGCCGTTGTTCTGGGCTCCCTGCAGGATAGCCAGCGGCTCCGAATAGCCGACGCAGCGCCCGCAGGCATTTTTCCCGTGAAAGCCAGCCACGGCTTTGCCGTTCTTCAGATAGATAGCAGAAATGTCATATGTTTTTTCGGCCATTTTCTAACTCCTGTAGTTTTTGTAAACTTATTGCATATCAGCGGCAGCTCTCTCATCAGACACCGAACGGAAAGTCCATACCATCCGCCGAAAAACTCCGCAGAGAAACAGCCAGCACACAACCGGGGGTGAAGGCAGGGATATCCTCTGTGGGCGCATCTGGCGAGTACGCACCCGAGACCGGTCGAGTCTCAGGCAGTCGGGACATGCCTGGCCCGAATGTCTTAGACGAGCAGGCTCGGACCGGCGCAGCAGCGGCCACAGAGAGTATCCCTGCCTTCTCCCCGGCGTCCGGATACTTAAGATATCACAGCATCCCCTTCGTCGACAGAATCCCGCTGACCCGCGGATCCATCCCGGATGCCTCATCCAGCGCCCTGCCAAAAGCCTTGAACAGCGCTTCCGCCTTGTGATGGTCGTTGATGCCGTCCAGTATTTTCAGGTGAAGGTTCATTCCGGCCGCATAAGACACTGCGTAGAAGAATTCCCTGATCATCTGCGTGCCCATGGTTCCGCACCGCTCTGTCGCAAAGTCAGCGCTGAAAGAAAAATACGGCCGGCCGGACAGGTCAATGGCGGCCATCGCCAGGGTTTCGTCCATCGGAAGAAGGCTGCTGCCGAACCGGCGGATACCCTGTTTGTCCCCCAGTGCCTCACGGATCGCCGTGCCCAGGACAATGCCGGTATCTTCAACGGTGTGATGTTCATCCACCTCGAGATCGCCGGATACCTTTACTTTCAGGTCAAAAAAACCGTGTCTGGCAAAGCCGGCCAGCATGTGGTCAAAAAATCCCACTCCGGTGTCCAGCTCGTATTTTCCCGAGCCGTCCAGGTTCAGCGTCACTTCGATCTGTGTCTCTTTCGTGTTTCTGGATATTGCCGCTTCTCGCATACCATACCTCTCATCTGCGGAGTCAATCCCTGCTCATAGTTATTGTGCCGGTGCGGAATCTTACAGAGCCCGGGGTCAGCCCTTCCCGGCCGGACTCCCCGCCGCATGCCGGGATGCCTGTTCCGGTCCTGCTCTTCAGGATTTCTCGAACCGCACGGCGATGGAATTCGCGTGAGCCGTCAGCTGCTCACAGCGGGCAAACTGCTCTATGTCTTCATGGATCGCTTCCAGGGCTGCCCTGGAATAGTGCACAATGCTTGATTTCTTTACAAAGTCATCGACAGACAGCGGTGAGAAAAAGCGCGCCGTACCGCTGGTCGGCAGCACATGATTCGGCCCTGCGAAATAATCGCCGAGCGGCTCGCTGCTGTATTCCCCAATGAAGATGGCTCCCGCATTGCGGATGGCCGTCATTACCTCGAAGGCATCTCTCATGACGATCTCCAGATGCTCCGGCGCAAAAGCATTTGCGGCATCAATCGCTGCCTGTCTGTTCTCCGCCAGCAGGATGCATCCGTACTGATCCAGGGATTTCCGGATGATGTCTTTTCTGGAAAGCACCTGCAGAAAGCCCTCGATCTCCTCCATAACCCTGTCCGCCAGTTCTCTGCTGGTGGTGATCAGCACGGCGCTGGCCATCTCGTCATGCTCTGCCTGCGACAGGAGATCCGCCGCCACAAAGCGCGGATTCGCCGTCTCATCCGCCAGTACGAGGATCTCGCTCGGGCCTGCGACAGAGTCGATGCTCACGCTTCCGTACACGGCCTTTTTGGCAAGGGCGACATAGATATTTCCGGGCCCGACGATCTTATCCACCTTCGGGACCGTCTCCGTTCCGTATGCCAGGGCGGCGATCGCCTGAGCGCCGCCTGCCTTGAAAATGCGGTCTGCCCCGGCCTCCTTAGCGGCGACAAGAACAGCCGGATTGACCCTGCCTTCCGGGCTGCAGGGCGTTGTCATAATGACTTCATCCACACCGGCCACTTTCGCCGGAACAATATTCATCAGAACGGAAGAAGGATAGGCGGCCTTTCCGCCCGGGACATAGACGCCCACGCGCTTCATGGGCGTGATTTTCTGGCCGAGCAGGATGCCGGAGCCCTCCGTCGTGATCCAGCTGTTCTGCCGCTGCTTTTCATGAAAGCTGCGGATATTGACCAGGGCTTTCCGGATCACTTCGGTCAGCGACGGGTCGACCTGGCCGTAGGCGTCACGGATCTCCCCGTCCGTAACCTCCATATCCGCCGGTGTCAGGCGGGCATGGTCAAACTGTTCTGTATAGGCCAGAAGCGCCCGGTCTCCTTTTTCCATGACCTGTGTCAGGATCTCCCTTACGGCAGCCTCCTGCTCTTCAAACTGTACGGGGCTCCGGTGCAGAAAACGGTCCAGTATCTGCCCGCGCGTCTCTTCATTCATCGTAAGAATCTGCATTGTTTATCGGATCCTTTCTCTCATGGCATTGATCAGCTGTGTGATCCTGGTGTTGTCCATGCGCATGCTGACGGGGTTGACCACCACACGGGCTGACAGCGGACAGATTTCCTCCAGTACGGACAGGCCGTTCTCATAGAGCGTGCTGCCTGTCTCGACAATATCCACGATCACCTCCGAAAGACCGACGATCGGAGCCAGTTCGATAGAACCGTTCAGCTTGATCAGTTCCACTGTCTGATTCCGGCGGTTGTAAAAATGATCGTGCGCGATTTTCGGATATTTCGTTGCGACGCGGATCAGCTGGTTGTGCTGCAGGTACTCTGCCGCAGACGCCGGACCGCACACGCACATGCGGCATTTTCCGAATCCGAGATCCAGAACCTCAAAGATCTTGCGGTTCTCCTCCATGATCGTGTCCTTGCCGACAATGCCGATATCCGCTGTTCCGTATTCTACATACGTCGGCACATCCGGTCCCTTCGCCAGGAAAAACCGGATGCCGTGCTGTTCATTGGTAAAGATCAGCTTGCGGCTGGTCTTGTCCTTCATTTCCTCACAGCTGATGCCGATCTGCTCCAGAAGCTCCATCGTCTGGGAAGCCAGGCGGCCCTTGGTAAGTGCAATAGTCAGATATCTCACAGCTGTCCTCCTTCCTGCCCGGAAGAGGACGCTATGTGCACGCCGCCGCCCGGTTCCTCCGGCTGTGCGCCTGCTGTCTCCGAAACTTCCGGCAGTCCATCCGCGGCTGCAGGAGCCCCCGGCTGTGCCTCCGAGGCCTGTGGCAGTGCATCCGCATCTTCAGTACCCTCCGGCTGTGTCTCCGGAACCTCCGGCAGTCCATCAGCAGTTTCAGGAGCCCCCGGCTCTGCCTCCGGGATCTGCGGCAGTATATCCGCCTCCTCAGAGAGCTGCGGTTGCGATTCCTCTGCCTCCGGGACCTCTGCCTGTACTTCCTGCGGCTCTGCGTTTGCTTCCTGCGGATCCGTCTGCACTTCCTGCTGCTCTGTCTGTGATCCGGAATGCTCTTCTCCGGATCCGTCAGGCCGGACATCCCCTTCCAGATACGGACGCATATCGACAGTTTCGACCGATCCGTTCTGCAGATTGATGGCATAGACTTCTTCCGCAGAGCGGAAATAGATGATGCCGCCGAACTGGTTTCTCACACCGTAACTGCGGTAATGATCCAGCACCTTTCCGGGTTCAAAGCGCACCGTCGCGACCTCCAGGCCGCGTGCGCGGTGAGCTGCGGCAAAACGGATGGCAAGGCTTTCCAGATATGCGGGATACAGGACCATTGTCTTGATATCCGCGACAGGCAGCATAACCTTCTGTCTTTCCAGAGCGGTGAGCAGCGCATCCACTTCTGTCGTGAAGCCTACGGCAGGTGCGTTTTTCCCGAAGTGCCGGATCAGGCGGTCATACCTGCCCCCCTTGATCAGGGCATCTCCGGACCCGTATGTAAATGCCTGGAAAATAATGCCTGTATAGTACTGGTATTCTGATACCATTCCCAGATCATAGGTCACATATTCAGAGCAGCCGTAATTCTCCAGAAGGACGGAGATCCGGTCCAGATGTTCCAGAGCGGCACGGGCACGGGCATTTATGGTCATGCTTCCGGCGCGGGCCAGGATTTCCCGACCGCCGAACTGCTCAGGCATCCGGTTAAACGCATCCTTCAGCTCCTGGCGCATTGGCAGTCTGGCTACCAGTTCCTGTGCCCCGAACCGGTTCTGAATGGACAGGAGCTGCTGCAGCTCGGAAACTGTCTCCGCGGGCATCCGGGCCTCTTCCGTCAGCGCCCGGAAATACTCCGTATTGCCGACGCTGACCTGAAATCTTGTCAGCCCGGATTTTTGCATTATGGAAACCACCAGGGCGAGGATCTCGGCCTCCGCCTCCGCACTGTCGTCATTCAGAAACTCTGCGCCCATCTGGGTGCTTTCTTTCAGGCGCCCCTGATAGCTGGAGCTGTTGATAAAGACATTGCCGCGGTAACACAGCCGCAGCGGCATGGACTCCTCTCCGAAGTACATGGCGACAGCCCGGGCAACGGATGGCGTAAAGTCCGGGCGGAGAACAAGGGTATTGCCCTCCCGGTCAAAGAACTTGTACAGATTGCGGGAAGGAATCGTGCCGACTTCCCTTGCAAAGACATCAAAAAACTCAAACGTGGGCGTCTCAATCGGCTGGTAACCGTAGGATCGGAACAGCTTCTCGATTCTGCGCTCCAGATACCGTTTCCGGTCACACTCTCTTCCGAATATATCTCTCACACCCTCCGGCGTATGAATCAGGTTTGCCATTTGTAATGCACCAGCCTTCGCTTTAGTATGCTAACATGTTACCATGCAAAACTGTTTTGTCAAGGTCTTTTCAGCAGATCCTGCCGGATTCCCTCCAGATACGGAATGACAATGCCTCTGTTCTGCAGAAAAAAGCCCGGATCCAGCTCGTCAAAATGAACTCGCTTTCTGCCTCCCTGCTCAGCCCTCTGCCAGTATTCTTCCAGCTCCTGGAGCCGCATATAGTAGCAGATATCTCTTGAAGAATACCAGATCAGGAGAAACGCAACTCCCTGCTGCTTCTCAAAATCCCGCATAAACCGGACCTGATGTTCATGGACATTTGCCAGGGGAAACGTATCTGTCTTGCATTCTTTGGCGTCAAAACAGACCGGGACGCCCTGCACCACGCCTATATAATCCACCGTGCTCTTCTGGTCAAAATAGGCCAGTGTGATGCGCCGGGTCTCCTTGTCGATATTGATCGGGGTGATCGGAGTCGGCACCTTCTGAACCAGGGCCAGTCCCTGTTCCCGGTACTGTTCATTGGTCCGGTTGACCAGTTCCTCCAGCGTGGATCCCCTGAGCCCTCTCGTCCTCCATGCGCTCACGGTTCATTCTCCGCAGCCGGCGGCTGGTACCAGGTTTCATCCGCGCCGCCGATCGGACCCATCTTCCATACCGGCCAGTACCGGAACATGGCATTCCCGAGGATCTTCTCCCGTTTTACAAAAGTATTATTCCAGTAACGGGCATCCTTGGAGTGGACGCGGTTGTCCCCCAGCATAAAATAGGAGTCCTCCGGAACGGTAATGGGAAATGTCAGTTTTCCCGTCGTGGTGGAATCCGGCTCCATGCAGAAGCTGTCCGTCAGCGGCACTTCCGAGCCGTTGACATACACGTCACCGCCCCGGATATCGATCGTATCTCCCGGAAGACCGATAATCCTCTTGATCAGAAGTCTCTTGTCATCGTCCGGATCGCGGAATATCACGATGTCATAGCGTTCCGGATCGCGGAAAAACTTGTATGTGAGCCTGTTTCCGAAGAGATGTTCGCCCACCAGGATCGTCGGTTCCATAGACGCCGAGGGGATGCGGGCATTGACGACAGCGAAGGTCTGCAGAAGCAGAATGCCAACGATCAGGATCACAACCATCCGCACATAGTCCAGGACCTCATACATCGCGGTACCTTTCTGCGGCCAGAAGCCTTTTTTTTCGCCCTCTTCCGGGGCGGTGCCGCCGGCCTCTTCTTCCTGTCGGGCATAATAGGCATCTCTCTCCAGTGTCTCTAATTCCTGATTCTCTTCCCGTTCCTGCACAACGCGGCTGACAATTTCCTGCTGTCTCCGGCGTGCTTCCTGTCTGTTCTTTTTCTCTGTCATAGTTTTCGTTTTCCTGTTCTGCCGGCAAAACCGGACCTTTTTTTTGCTGTTTTCCTGTCTTTTTGCTATCCTTTAAGGGAATTCCGGCATCTGCCGGAATCAGCAGCGCGGCTCCTCCATCCCGAGCTTCTGCAGCGTTTTCCGCAGGTCCTCCGGAAGCGGCGCCCGCAGGGTCATTCCCTGCAGATCTCCCAGGGTCTCCGTCTCTGGCGGAAACTGCAGGCGGCAGGCATGCAGAAACGGCCTGTGCAGGCCGGATGACCTCCGAAGCTCCCTGTTCCACGCTCCATCGCCATATTTTACATCACCTGCAAGCGGATGTCCAATAAAAGAAAGATGGGCCCGGATCTGATGGGTTTTCCCGGTGAGCAGCTGCACCTCCAGCAGCGTACAGCCGGGCCCGGCAGCCACCGGCCTCCAGGCTGTCCGGATACAGGCACTGCCCGGAAAACTGTCGTCTCTGACAGTAACCTGCCGGGTCTTCTCATCCTTCCGAAGCCATGCTTCTGTCGCCGCAGGTTCTGTGACAGCGCCTCTGACAAGGGCATAGTAATACTTTTCCAGACTCCGGTCACGCAGAAGAGCAGACAGTTCCCTGGCGGCCGGCAGAGTCTTGGCGGCAATCACCAGGCCGCTGGTATTGCGGTCGAGACGGTTCACCACGCCGGGCATGTAGCGCCTGCCGGAAGCCTCCGTCAGCTCTCCTTTCTCTGTCAGATACGCTCTGACCATCTCGACCATTGAAATATCGGAAGGCAGAGCTTTCTGTGAGAGAATGCCCGCCGGCTTGTTTACCACCAGAACGCTCTCTGTCTCGAAGACAATGTCCTCCGGGTGATCAGACAGGAATGATTCATCGCGTCCGGCTTTATCGCGCAAAAAAACAGCCGCTTCTCTGGCAGCGGCCGGTGCTGCGGATTCCTGCGGCTCCTCCGGCGGAGCGCCGAACTTCAGCAGTGTATCCTCTGAAAAAAACAGCTGCAGGGAATCGCCGGCAGACAGCCGTTCATTCCCGTCAGCTTTTCTGTTGTTCAGTGTAATGTTCTTTTTTCGGAGCATCCGGTACAGAAAGCCCTTTCCCGCTTCGGGCAGCATGCGCTGCAGAAAGCGGTCGAGGCGCTGGCCGGCGTCGGTTGCGGTAATCTGGATGCTGCGCATGTCGGAACCTCTTTCTGAAAAAAGTCAATACTTACAGCGCCACCGCCTTCAGCACCGCTGCCTTTTTGCGGTCGGCCCCGCTGCTCTCCGGATCCCGGTGCGCCAGCAGCTGTTCCAGCCGTTCCGTATACTTCTCCGCGTCGGTGTAGATCTTCACCGTGGTCCGGAATCCTGCTCCCTGCAGGGAGCGCCGGATATGCTGCTCCATATAGGCGATCTCCCCTGCGGTTGCCTTTTCCGATGTAAAAGCCATCACATACTCGCCGCAGACAGCCGCGGCATCGATAAACATGTTCTTATCCTGCGTCGTCAGATAGAGTTCATACAGCATCAGCAGATCACCGGCTGCCCCGCTGATCCTGCGGTAGAGGTCCTCATCCATGGGCCGGCGCAGCCAGATCATGATCAGCCCGGTCATGGACATTGCGCCCGGAATACAGCCGACCGCCGCAACTATGGACCAGATGTTGCGCCGGTCGCCGCCATTTAAGACCAGTCCGACTGCAAATACGCCGAAGGCGATGGCAAACAGCAGTACGGTCCGAACCAGTCTCCGCACCTTTTCGCTGCGTATATAGCCATACTCTCCCTTTTTGTCTCTCACCGGCAGGCTCCTCTCTCATTTTCACTCTGCGATCTGCTTGATGCCTTCCCCCTGACGGTTCTTCTGCGCCTTGTAGGCCTGTGCAATCAGGTCGAGCTGATCATGATACTGCTTCAGGTCTTCGATGTTTCCCTGCTGGTAAATCCGGTAAAACTCTTCCTGGATCTTTTCCACCTCACGTCTGGTTCCCATGCGGTACAGGTTCTCGATAGCCCCGACAATATCCTCTATCAGATTATACCGGAGCTGGGAGGAGAGCTGTGCATCCATGATATCCTCCCGTACGGAAGACATCTCGTCGTCCAGGGAAATGATGGCACTGGCGGCCTTGCTCAGCCGGTTGCTGACGCGCTCCGGAATCCTTCCTTTGTATTTATACTGCAGCGAGTGTTCTACCGTCGCCCAGAAATCCATCGCCATCGTGCGGATCTGGATCTCAACATTTACATCTTTCCTGCCGTCGATCGTCTCGATGCCGTATTTTGCCACCAGGTGATAGCTCCTGTAGCCGCTGTCCTTCTGATTGCGTATGTAGTCCTTGACCTCCACAACCTCCAGATCGCCGCGGCGGCGGATCTCGTCGGCGACACGGGTAATGTCCTCCACAAACTGGCAGATAATCCGGATGCCGGCGATGTCCTCGATCTCTTCTTCCATCCGGTCTTCGGGGACGCCTTTTTTCTGCATCTTCTCCATGATGCTCGAGATGCTTTTGACCCGTCCGATCACGTGCTCGATCGGGCAGTACTGCCCTCTCTCCAGATACTCCCGCTTCATGAAGCGGAACTTCATCATCAGTTCATCCACAGCCTGCTCATAAGGGCTCAGGATCTGATGCCACAGCCTGATATCCATACTTTACCTCCGGATAACGGAAAAACTGCCGCATTGTACATTCTCAGGAATGGTCAATGCGGCAGCAGTAATGCTCACTTCTGTTCATCCGTAAACCGGTCAGTCTTCGTCTTCATCCTCTTCGTCCGGTTCAAAGGAAAACTCATCACTTATCGGCTGTACGGCCGGCAGAGGACTGTCCGTCTCTGCGGAAGTCATCGGAGCCAGTTCACTGCGGTTCTGATTGACCAGGTCGTAATAGCTCTGCAGCGCACCGGTAAAATCGCTGTATCGCTCTCCGACTTCCGTCAGCGTGTTGCCCATGATGGCGGATATGTTTGAAAGGAGCTCTCCCGTATAGGAGATGGCGCTTGTACGGATATTGTTGGCGTCAGTCTGTGCCTCGTCTACGATGCCCTGTGCCTGCGCATTGGCGGCATTTACCGTGTCATTGGCCTGCGCATAGGCTTCTTTCATAATCTCTGTCTCCGAGATCATTTTCTGGGCCTGTTCCTGGGCCTCCGCAATAATGGCATCCGCCTTGGACTGGGCATCCGCAAGAATTGCGTCTTTGTTGCCGATGATCTTCTGGTATCTCTTGATCTCGTCCGGCGTCTTCAGACGGAGTTCCCGCAGAAGCTCCTCGATCTCTTCTTTATTTACGATGATCTTCGTGGTGGAGAGAGGCTGATACCTGCAATTCTCCACGTACTCTTCGATTTCTTCGATGATCTGTTCTATTCTGCTGCTGCTCATCCCGAATCTCCTTGTCCCCTTACTGAAATACTCTCCCCTCCACCGTTACAAACGCGCGCCTGGTGGTTCAGCGCCGCTGCTCCTGCAGCTTCTGACGGATCGCCTCCTCAATAAAAGCAGGTACGAATTCACTGATGTCTCCCCCGAAGGCCGCCACTTCCTTCACAGTGGTGGAACTCAGATAGGAATACTGAAGAGCCGTATACAGGAAAGTCGTATCTACATCCGGAGCCAGCTTGCGGTTCGTCTGTGCCATCTGCAGCTCATACTCAAAATCCGTAATCAGCCGCAATCCCCTTACGATGACTTTTGCGCCGCAGGAACGGGCAAAATCCACGGACAGACCGCCAAAAGCAAGCACCCGGACATTCGGAATGCCGACCGTCGCTTTCTCTAACATCTTAACACGTTCTTCTGCAGAAAACAACGGAGTTTTTGCGGAATTGAACAAAACGCCGATGACCAGTTCGTCAAACAGAACAGCCGCCCGTTCAATGATATCCAGATGACCTTTTGTGAGAGGATCGAATGTCCCCGGGTAAACTGCTGTCGTCATATTCATAAATCTCCGTTCTTTTTCAGGAACAGGTGTTTATTGGTCCTGTATTCTCTGGACTTGATGCAGGTATAGCCAAGGTCTCCGATCCAGTCCATCTCCGTTTCGAGCGCCGCTTCCACGATATACAGCGTATCCGGGTGCACACAGCCTGCGCTGCACAGCCGTTCCAGTACCGTCCTCTCAAATCCGTGTCTGTACGGCGGATCGAGAAAGATGATGTCAAAAGGTTCTTCCCTGTCAAGCACCGTCAGCGCCGCTTCCGCGTCCATGGCAAGTACGCGGGCCTGATCGGTGAATCTGGTAAACGCCAGATTGTCCTCAATCACGCGAACGGCTTTCCGGCTGCTGTCCACAAAGCAGGCATAGTCTGCGCCTCTGCTGAGTGCCTCTATTCCGATTGCCCCGCTGCCTGCAAAAAGGTCCAGGAACCGGCTTTCCGGCACCCATGTCTGCATCATGTTAAACAGCGTCTCCTTGATTCTGTCTGCAGTGGGCCGCGTATCCCGGCCGGGCAGCGTCTTCAGCGGCAGACTCCTGCGCGTTCCTGCGATTACCCTCATCTGTCCGTCATTCCTCTTTGTATTGAATTCTCCAGTCCAGATCGCCGCGGTCCAGACCCATGATCAGCATCTCGGCAGAAGCAATGTTCGTAGCCAGCGGAATATTGTATTGGTCACAGCACCGGATTATTTTCGCCACGTCAGGCTCCCGGGAAGAAACAATCACGGGATTATAGAAAATAATGACCATATCCATATCATTCCGCTCGATCATCTCGGTAAACTGTTTGTCTCCGCCGAGACTGCCGGCAAGGAATTTATGAATATGCAGATTGGTCACTTCTTCTATCCTGCGTCCGGTCGTACCCGTCGCATAGATCTCATGGCGTGCCAGAATCCCCTTATATGCCACGCAGAAATCCTCAATCAGGCTCTTTTTACTGTTAAGTGCTATAATACCAATATTCATGCTGCCCTCTTACTCCCTCTATGCTGTCCGTTCACGCAAGCTGCCGCACCAGAAGGTGCTCCATAGTCAATAAGGCATTTATACCAGCTAATTATAACAAATGTACAAAAAGGATTCAACTGCTATTGTAAATGTATCCAAAATTCACAACACTTTCCGGTCAGATTCCCTGTCGGAAAAAAGGGACCGCCGCACAAAGCCGTTTCGTGCCTGTATCTTCTGAAGGAAACCTTCGCAGACGCCGGTACTTAGCGAAAACAAGTGCTCAGGCACGAAGTTTGAGCTTAGAACCGCTGCGTCGAGAAAGAGCGCAAGCGTTTTCCGAAAGAAGATACAGGCACGAAACTGCTTCGCGCGGCAGCCCCGGTCCGTTCAAAGGTATTGTTCAGAAGTATCAGATGCCGAAGCTTCCGATCTCTTCCCCGTTGTTGACCACATAGTAAGCCATGTTCTCTTCCGGCTTTACATAGACCTTGATATCATGCGCAGCCTCTTTTCTGCCCTTGTCTTCCCAGATCTGCTGTACGGTCTTCAGGAGCTCCGCATACTGAATCTCCTTGCCTGCATACTGCAGAACTACGGTGCACGCCGGTTCAGCCGCTTTTGCGGTTTTCCTGGCAGCGGTTGTCTTTGCGGCTGCCTTTGCTGTCGTCTTCTTTGCGGCGGTTTTTCCGGAAGCGGCGGTCTTCTTTGCCGTCTTTTTCACGGCGCCGATAGCGGATTTTCCGGCCTTTTCCGCTGTCTCAATTGCCTTTTCCGCATTTTCCTGTACGGATTCCTTTGCCTTTTCCGCAGCCTTTTTTACACGGGCTACCGTTTTCTTTGCCTTCTCAGCGGTCTTGGCCTCTTCTTCCTTTACCTCTGCGGCGGCTTTTGTCTCCTCTGTTTCCAGTGCTTCCACTTTGTTTTTGATTTCTTCTGCCATTTGCTGCTCCTCCCTTATTGTTTCTTTTTCTTCTTTAATATGACACATTATTCCCGGTCTTTGTTGTATAGTAGACTTTTCAGCTGACAATTTCAACTGTTATGCGGCATTTTCGTCAATTATTTTTAAAAACGCGGTCATATCACAGGGTGCTGTCATCATTTTGACGTCTCAGATAGCGCTGCAGCGCCTCCCGCACAGGCACATTCACGTCCTTCTCAAGGCCGGGATCTTCGCCGAGAATATCCCGTGCCGCTTCAGATGCCGCCCGGAGCACATCCCCGTCCCTGTAGATATCTCCGATTCCGAAAAGCGCTTCTCCGCTCTGACGCACCCCCAGCAGGTCACCGGGTCCCCGGAGCCGCAGGTCTTCTTCCGCGATAAAAAAACCGTCTGTGGAACGGTTCAGGACCTGCAGCCGCTCCGAGCTTTCCGGCCGCTCATCTCCCTGCATGAAGATACAGTAGGACTGGCTGTCTCCTCTCCCGACTCTGCCCCGGAGCTGATGCAGCTGTGCCAGTCCGAACCGCTCTGCGTTCTCAATCAGGATGACGGTGGCATTTGGCACATTGACGCCGACTTCAATTACGGTGGTCGACACCAGTATGTCGATTTCTCCGTCAGCAAAGGCCTGCATGATCTCATTTTTCTGTTTTGGCCGCATCTGGCCGTGCAGCATCTCCACCCGGGCGGTTCCGCCGAAATGTTTTTTCATGGCAGCGCAGGTCTCCGTCACATTCTCGCACGGCAGCTCCTCATTCGGTGAAACCATCGGACAGATGACATAGACCTGATGGCCGGCAGACAGTTCTTTTTCCATAAAATGCCAGGCATTGGCCCGCCAGGACGTATTGACGACGCAGTTTCTGACGGGGAGACGGCTGGCGGGCATGTCATCCAGCAGGGAGATATCCAGATCTCCGTACAGGATCATTGCCAGCGTGCGCGGAATCGGCGTGGCGCTCATGACCAGGACATGCGGAGGGTCTCCCTTCTTTTCCAGAGCCTGCCTCTGCCGCACGCCGAAACGATGCTGCTCGTCCGTGATCACCAGGCCGAGCTTCTCATACTCCACGGATTCCTGTATCAGGGCATGCGTGCCGATGATCATGCGGGCTTCTCCCGCCGCAATTTCCCGCCGGATCCGCCGTGCTTCTGCCGCGGTGCGGCCGCCCGTCAGCAGGACAGGGCGCGCTTCCGCGAGACCGTTTTTATCCAGCAGCGCTGTCAGAGAAGCGTAATGCTGGGCCGCAAGCACTTCGGTCGGCGCCATCAGCACACTCTGAAAGCCGTTTTCATAAGCCATGATCATGGCCAGGAAAGCTAGTATCGTTTTGCCGCTGCCCACATCTCCCTGGATCAGTCTGTTCATCAGCCTCCCGCTCTGCAGATCCTGTTCCACCTCATGCCAGACGCGCTGCTGCGCGTTTGTCAGAAAATACGGCAGGCTCTCTATCACATCTTCCGTTTTCCAGACGGCCCGCATCGGAAAGCTGTGATTTTCCAGTGCATTGATCTCCCGAAGCCGGTATACGCCCAGCATAAAAAGAAAAAACTCATCGAAAACCAGTCTGCGGCGGGCGGCCAGCAGGCTGTCTCTGTCCTCCGGGAAATGGATCAGCCGCAGCGCCTCCTGCAGGGGAATGAGCTCCCATGTGCGAAGGAGCCCGTCCGGAAGGTATTCCTCTTCCGTGTACCCGTCCTGCAGCGCCTGTGACACGGCTTTTCTGACCATATTTGTGGTCAGCCCTTTTGTCAGAGAGTAAACCGGCAGAAGCGTCCCGCAGCGGCCGCGGTACTCCTCTTCCCGGAACACTTCGGGATGTTCCATGATCCTGCGTCCGTTTTTGAACACGACGGGACCCCGGAATACATAGGGGACGCCGGTCTGCAGGGAATTTCTCAGGAACGGCATATGGAACCAGTTCACCTGCAGGCTCCCGCTCTCATCTTTCAGCCAGGCCATCGTCACGGAATTCCTGCCGAATGTCTTCACGGAAGGCTTTGCCCGCAATACGCCCCTGACGGCATTTTTGCAGCCGCTTCGGACTTCCCCGGGGAGCACCGGCATCTCATAGGCATCATATTCTCGCGGAAAATAATGGAGAAGCTGTTCAAGATCGCGGACTCCCACATTCCCGAACAGCTTCTCTGTCTTCTCCCCGATCCCGCGAAGGGACCGGAGAGAACCGTTATTGCTCTGTGCGCACATATCTGACCTCTGAAGCAGCGCCTCATTCCACACTGATTATACAGTAATACACCGGCTGGCCGCCCTCATTGACCTCCACATCACAGTCCGGGTAGAGCTCACCCGCAGCCTGTGCAAGGCGGTTGGCGTTCTCCTCCGAGTACCCTTCTCCGAAATAAATGCTGATCAGGGCAGCATCCTCTGTCATCATGGCGCGGATGGCTTCCAGAGCCGTTTCATGGATCTCTTTTCCGACGGCAAGTATGCCGTTGTCTCCTACGGCCATGATATCCCCCTGGCGGATGTCCGCATCGCCGATATGGGTATCCCGGATCGCATAAGTCAGTTCACAGGTGCTGACCGAATCCAGCGCAGCCTGCATGGCCTCCCTGTTCTCGATCACGGACAGGCCCGGATCGTAGCTGATCAGCGCCGCAATTCCCTGCGGAACCGTCACGGCAGGGATGACAATGACATTTTTCTCCTTGACCAGGTCCCTGGCCTGATTGGCTGCCATGATAATGTTCTTGTTGTTCGGCATCAGGAAAATGTTCTCTGCATTGACCAGGTCTATGGCATTGAGCACATCTTCAGTGCTGGGATTCATGGTCTGTCCGCCTTCAATCACACGGTCAACGCCCAGCCCGGCAAAGATCTCGCGGAATCCCTCGCCGGCGGAAACGGCAATAAATCCTACAGCCTTCGGCGGCTCAGCCTGTTTTCCCGCAAGCGCTTCCCGCTGCTCTTCCGCCAGACGCTCCGCGTCATGGATCAGACTTTCGTGATGCGAATACTGCATGTTCTCAATCTTGATGTCTGAGAGGGGGCCGTATGCCAGTGCCCGTGAGACGGCCGCACCCGGATCATCCAGATGAGCGTGAACCCGGATCGTCTCGCCTCCTGCTGACAGAACAACGGATTCGCCGGACGCCAGAAGGAACGCGCGAAGCTCGTCAATCTGCGCTTCCGGGAGCTTGTACGCCGGATGAATCATAAATTCGACGCAGTATCCGTACCGGATCTCTTTTGCGGCGGAAGCCTGTTCGGCGGCCTCCTCCTGCGCCTCTTCCGCATTGTCTGCGGGAGCGTTATCCCTGCCCATAAAGGCATCATAGGCGCCTTCCAGGATGACAATCAGTCCCTGGCCGCCGGAATCCACAACGCCGGCCTCTTTGAGCACGGGCAGCATCTCCGGGGTTCTGGCCAGCACCTGGCTGCCGTATTCAATGACAGAACGGAGGTATTCCTCCATGGTCATCTGTCCTTCCGCCAGCTTCACCGCCACCTCGGAAATTCCTCTGGCGACAGTGAGGATTGTGCCTTCCTTGGGTTTGATCACAGCCTTATAGGCTGTCTCCACAGCTTTCTGGGAAGCCTCGGCAATCATGGGGATATCGATCTCGTCGGCCCCTTTTACGACCTTGGCAAATCCGCGGAAAAGCTGGGACAGGATCACGCCCGAATTCCCCCGCGCACCCCTGAGCGAACCGTTTGAGATCGCCTTGGAGAGCTCCTTGATCGTGGGATTGTCCAGTGCCTGCACTTCTTTAACGGCAGACATAACCGTCATCGTCATATTGGTTCCGGTATCGCCGTCCGGCACCGGAAACACATTCAGTTCGTTAATCCAGTCCTTCTTTGCGTCCAGATTCTGCGCGCCTGCCAGAAACATCCTGGCCAGAAGCACTGCATTTATCGTATTAGAAGACAAAGCAAACTCCTCCTGTCGTCAGTCGATTTCACGAACGCCCTCTACAATGATCCTCACACTGTCCACTTTCATGCCGGTGAACTCTTCCAGTCTCCACTTCACGCTTTCCATCAGGTTTTCCGCAATGGCGGCTATACTGACGTCAAATGCTACAATCACGTGAAAATCCAGTGAAATCCTGTTGTCATTGATCGTGACATTGATCCCGTGCTTCAGGCTGTCTTTTTTCAGCAGCCGCACAAGACCGTCCTTCATATTGACAGCGGCCATGCCGACGATCCCGGCGCACTCCACTGCCACACTGCCGGCATATGTCGCGATAACCTCGGGACTGATCACGACCTCGCCGAGACTGGAATCCAAATGCCCCTTCATACTCCGGCTCCTTTCCTGTTTCAATCAAACTACAGTATAACCCATTCTGCCGAAAAAGCAAAGAAAAAGAGTTCTGCCACCGGGCAGAACCCTATTCTGTACTGAAAAAACCGTAAGGGCGTGACCTCAGGCACGCTCTACTTTTCCGCTTCTCAGGCAGCTCGTACACACATACATTCTCTTATTGCCCTGCGGCGTCTTGACACGGACAGACTTCACATTTGCTCTCCACATCTTGTTCGATCTTCTATGAGAATGGCTGACAGCGTTACCAAAGTAAACGGCTTTCTCGCAGATAGCACACTTTGCC
>CADBNA010000370.1 GCA_902795835.1 uncultured Lachnospiraceae bacterium
AAAATCAAAAGCGCTCCATGAGGAGACAAAGAAGTATCTGGTAGACGGTGTGGGAAGCTTTTTCCACATCACATCTTACGGCGAGTACCCCATAGCCATCACCCATGCAAAAGGCAGCCGCCTGTACGACGTGGACGGCAACGAGTACATTGATTACGTACTGGGTTTCGGCCCGATGCTCTGCGGCCACTGCAATCCGACTGTCGATGCTGCTGTAAAAGCGCAGATCGACAAGGGCACGCATTTTTCGGCTCCGACAGAGGATCTCCTGAAGCTGTCTAAAAAACTGACGGAAATCATCCCGTCAGCCGAGAGCGTGACTTTCCAGAATTCCGGTACAGAGGTTGTCATGACAGCCATGCGGCTGGCACGCGCCTATACCGGCAGATACAAGATCATCAAATTTGAGGGACAGTATCACGGCTGGTCTGACGAAGAGAAGATCAGCATCGATGCGAAGAGCATCGAGGAAATGGGCGACCGCGAGCACCCGAACAAAATCATCCACACAAAAGGTCAGAGACTGACCTCTGCGGATGACCTGATCGTGCTTCCGTGGAATGACCTGGATATTCTGGAGCGCTATCTGAAGGAACAGGCTGATGAGATTGCAGCCGTCCTGATGGAGCCGGTGATGTTCGATTCCGGCCCGATCCTTCCGAAGCCGGGCTATCTGGCAGGCGTACGCGCCCTGACGGAAAAATACAATGTCCTGCTGATCTTTGACGAGGTCATTACCGGGTTCCGTCTGGGACTGGGCGGCGCACAGGGATACTATGGCGTGACGCCGGATATCTCCACTTTCGCAAAGGCTGTGTCCAACGGATATCCGTTCGGCGTGGTGGCCGGCAAGTATGAGATCATGAACTGTGGCATCCATTCCTCCGGCACCTTCAATGGCAATCCGGTCGGGACAGCGGCGGCGCTGGCTGTGATCGAAGAGCTGTCCAAACCCGGAACCTACGAGAGAATGGAGCATCTGGGGCAGATGCTGGAGGATGGTTTCCGCGAGCTCGGAAAGAAATTCGGCATCAAGATCTATGCCCGCCATATGGCATCCATCTTTATCCTGTTCTTCGGTTTCGAAGAAGACACGGATGATTTCCGTGACTGGCTCGGAAAGGCGGACATTCCGTTCTACCGGGAATTTTCGAAGAGAATGGAAGAGTACGGCGTCCGCCTCACTGACAAGAGAGGCAGAGAGTATCTGTCCGTACAGCACACAGAGGAGGATATCCGCAGGACACTGGAAGTGGCGGAGGTGGTGCTCAGTGAGCTCGTATCTTGACTGGATCAGACGGAGACAACAGGAAGACCTGCCGGACCAGGTGACCGACAACGAGTATCTGGAAAAACTGCGAAACGCTGAAGGCGAGGAATTTGAAGACGCGGTACGGGTGCACACCGGCCGTCTCGGAAAGTATGTGCTGTACTCCCAGGACAGGGAAGAGCATGCGTCGCAGCGCTACGCAGGTATTCAGATGCGCCGGAAAAAACAGCGGGAGAGAGAAAAAAAGCGCAGAGCAGAGGAAAGAAAACGCAGGGCAGAGGAACACGGCGCCGGGCACGGGCAGTGAAGCCGCGCAGCCCGGCGCAAGTCCGGCTGAGCCGGACTTGAATGGATCAGGTATGTGTGAAACGCAATTTTAGACGGGAGTCAACATGAGCAAAGACATTCTGACAGTATCAGTCGTCAATTTCCGTCTGCATGAAGACGGCTATGAGAGAAACCTGGATCATATAGAGGGCTATGCCGAGGCCGCATCCAGAAGAGGAGCGGATCTCATCGTATTTCCCGAGATGTGTGCGACAGGCTATGATATGTTTGAGGATCCGGCGGTTACGCCGCGGGAAAAATATGAACTGGCAGGCCTTGTAAAGGAAAAACTCATAGAACATGTGGCACCGATTACGGAAAAATACGGCAGTTATGTCGTGGTCGGGGCCCCGGAGCAGGCTGAAGACGGATGTTCACTTTACAATGCGGCCATTGCGGTCTTTCCTGACGGCCATACCGAATCCTATCATAAAATTCATCCATATGGCGGTGAAAACACCTGGTGCATAAAAGGAAAGGAGCCCTATATGATTCCTACCGGTTGGGGGCCGGTAGGTGTCAGTATCTGTTACGATACCTATATGTTCCCGGAGCTGATCCGGTACTACGCGAAAAAAGGCGCGCGGCTGGTTCTCAATATAACAGCCGAACTGGAGGACATCCGGTATCCGGGAGGGCGCGATGTCTTTACGCAGTATTACGGGCAGACACTCGGGTATCATGTGATGAGCAACGGCATCTTTCTGGCCAGTGCCAATCTCACCGGATTCGACCGGCAGACCTACTTCGCGGGAGGCAGCGTCATCCTCGGACCAAAGATGTCACCTTTCGGTGAAACGGTATGCGGGGTATACGGAGGCGGAAAGGATATCACAGAACCGGGTATTTACCTGTCTGCGATTGACTTGTCCATTGCGAACAGGCAGATCTTTTCGGGAGGCAAAAAGGGTGAAGCGCCGGATTTCCGGGACGACTTGTACCGGAGCTGGAATTAATATCCGGCCTTAGACAATTAAAAAGCAAAACTATATGAAAGTCGCGGGGAGTCATTGACTCCCCGCTTCGCTGATTCCCGGCCCCGCTGACACTGGTTTATTTATAGATCAGAAGCGGCGTCCCGGCGGAAATATTCTCATAAATAGTCCTGGCCACGTCCGTGGGCAGATTGATGCATCCGTGCGAGCCGTCCGTCAGGTAAATGCTGCCGCCAAAGCTGCCGCGCCAGGAGGCGTCGTGCATGCCCTGTCCCTCATAAAACGGCATCCAGTATTGTACCTTCGTCTCGTAATTGCCATCGGCCTGCTCGCCGCGCAGAATGGACGGACTTTCCTTATATGCCAGCGGAAAAGCACCGGCCTGCGTTTCATGCTTCTGGTCCGGGGTTCCGGACACGAAATCAGACTCGATTACCAGCTGATAATCTTTGTAAAACCAGAGATGCTGGCTGGTCAGGTCAATATCCACATAGGTGCCGCACAGATCATCCCTGCCGTTTCGCTTCAGATAGTAGGGATTGCCCCAGTCATTAGCCTGGAGATAGAGAGGCTCCCTGGTAACAGGTTCTTTTGCGAGAAGCTCCTCTGACAGCAGAGCCAGTTCCTGATCCTGCAGGATGACATAGCCATATCCGTTCTGGTCCCCGGGGATGGTGACAGTCCTGCCGGTTGACGAGGTAAACGTGCGGTCATGATAGAGGGTATTGTATCTTGCAGCCAGATCCCCGACCCAGGCTGCTGCCTTATCCGTATCCAGCGTCACCCGGAGACTGTCGTCAATCAGAAGCCAGTCTTTTATCACATCATAGCCAAGAGTTTCCGTCTCATTGCCGAAGGTATAGACAACAGACATATCCTTCCATGTTTCACGGACCACTTCCTTGTTGCGGCTCAGGCAGTCTGCCTCCAGTTCTTCGATGATGTCGGCGGGTTCCGGAGAACAGTACACTTCGGGAGTCAGTGTAACCGTGATATAAGACGGAAAAGGACTTTCCTTTACGGCTTCATCCAGGGTGTTTTTTACCAGACTCTGCATCGCCGCATCATCGATCTCATCGCCGCGGCTGCCCGGCACGACATAGTATCGCTGCGTCTCTTCGTTGAAAGCAACAGAGGGGTCAACGGTTCCGGTTCGCGGGACAGACAGATTTTCTGTCTTCACGCGATCCTGCAGGGTCTGTTCCTCATAGGAAAAGGCCGTTGCAATCGTAAAAGCGTCTCCTTCCCGCAGAGCGTGCCAGATGGAAGACGGAGATGCATGCTGGCCTGCAAACAGATCTTCCAGCTGCTTCAGAAGGGGCTCTTTTTCAAAAATGTAGCCGAACTGGCTGAGCACCCCGTCCAGTACATCAACGGATCCCTCACAGATCAGGACGGGCACGTCCCTGTCTCTGTATTCCTGCGCGATCCGCTCTGCCACCTGCTCCGGAGTCCTGCCGGAGATATCCTCCCCGTTCAGGGTGGTGCCTTTCAGAAAGACAGGGAGATTCTGGTAATATCGATACGTATACCAGGCCCCCCCGCCTGCCATGGCCAGCAGTATGACTGTCGTCACAAGGACGGTGATCAGTATCTTTTTTTTGCTCATTTGCTGCCTTTCTTTTCTTTTGCCTTCGCATTTTTGGCCGCAGATTCTGTATCCTTGGTGTCTTTTCCTTTTGAGGGCTGTTTCTTGGGCGCTTTCTTTTTGTCAGACTTGTCTTTTATCTTTTCTTCTTTGCCATCTTTTGTTTTATCTTTTCCGGCTTTATCCCGACCGGTTTTTTCTTTGTTTTTACCGGTTATGGCAGGAACACGTTCCTGTATCGGCAGCGGCTGTGACATATTCTGCTCCGCCGCAGATCCGGGGATGCCAGAGACAGCTGCAGGCCCGGAGATGCCTATGTCAGAACTCTGGGCAGCCTGAGCTGTGGATGCCTTTTCCATATCCTCCGGGACATCGTCCATCGGTACGGCATCGAGCAGGGCAAACAGGCGGTTGTAATTGGCCTTAAATGTATCAAGATATTCCTTGTTGTCAGAATGATGCAGGTTGTGAAGATACAGATGTTCTTTGCCGTTGACAGCGGGATCAAAACGGCCCAGCATATACACGGCCAGGTCAGAGTACTGATCCGAGATTCGCTCCAGATGAAGCAGGATATTCTGGAACTCGATTCCGTTCTGCGCGTCACAGTGCTGATGTGTCATGCGGTAGATATGACGCGAGCGGAGCTGTTCAATGATCTCATCAATGACTTCTTCCAGCGGCTCTACCTTGCGGGCAATGGCAATGCTGCTTGCCGAGTACGCTTCCGTCGACAGAGCCATGATTTCCTGAATGGCGCCGATCACGACCTGCAGCTCGGCCATTCCGGATGGTGTAAATACATGATGATTCTCATGCAGGTTTGTGATGTTCTCATGAATATTGACGGCCAGATCCCCGATCCGCTCAAAACAGGTCAGGGCTTTGATCTGGAAACTCAGGTTGCGCATATCGGAGTCCAGCGTGACATGCGGGGAAATCGCGACCAGGTACTGGTTGGAAGCGTCTGCCATCCTGTCCAGAAGATCCTCCCGCTGCAGAATCCGTTCGGCCCGGGCAGTCTCATAGGACTGCAGCTGCTGATGACAGGCCGTAAAGTTGTGCGTGGCCACCTCTGCCATATGTCCGATCAGATGCTCTGCTTCATCCAGAGCCAGGGCAGGATTGGAAACCAGCCGCATATCCAGCTCCCGCAGGTTCCGTTCGATTTCGGCATCCTCGGAGGTATCCGCGCGGTCGGGAGCCAGCCGCTCCGCAATCTTTGCAAAAACGCCGGACAGGGGCAGAAGCAGAATGGCAGGAACCAGACGGAATAAGCCGTGCACATTTGCCACGCCTCCGGAATTCAGGACTCTGAACCAGATACTGTCCGTGATGATTCCTGTCTTTCGGAGAATGCCGATAACTGTAAACAGCAATGTGGCAGCCACCACATTGTAGATGATATGCACCAGACAGGTCCGGACCTGCTCCGGCTTTGCACCGATGCGGCAGACCAGATAGGTCGTGATACAGTCCCCGATATTTACACCGATGATGACGGCAAATACCCCGCAGAACGTGATGCCGACAGAACTGGCAACCGACTGCAGGATACCGACTACGGCAGACGAACTCTGAATGACTCCCGTGACCGCCGCACCTGCCAGAAAACCGAGCAGATAGTTACCCTCAAAGCGGGTCAGCAGTCCGGAAAGGGTCTCTCCCATGGTGCTTACGGCACTGCTCATATTCATCAGGCCGACAAACAGAATGCCGAATCCCATGAGGATCGATCCGGCAACACTGGCAGGTCGGGTGCCGACAAACATGATGAGAACCATGCCGATGACCAGGGCAAACGGCGCCAGATTGTCTGATTTAAAAAAGTACAGGAAGCTTCCCGCACCTGCCTGTACATCCATCAGACGAATGATCTGCGCGGTAATGGCCGTACCGACGTTGGCGCCCAGAACTATGCCGATGGACTGCCGGAAAGTCAGAAATCCTGCCCCTACCAGACCAACTGTAAGGACAATCGTAGCAGTAGAACTCTGAATCATGCACGTTACCAGAAGTCCAAGTAAAAAGCCCATCACAGGACGGTTCGTCACACGGGCCAGCGCTGCCTTCATGGCTCCGCCGGATGTGCTTTTCAGGCCGTCTCCCATGATGCGCATGCCATAGAGAAACAGAGCCAGGCCGCCCAGCAGAGATACGATTCTGTAAAAAATGTCCAAAATTATTCCTCCGTGTTGCTAATGGAATTCAGCTGCCATAAGGCAGCTGCCTGAGACGCTTTCATAGTACAATGGATGCGTTATCTGCGCAAGTGACGGAAGTGCCGAAATTATACCCGGATTTTCAGAAAAATCCTATGTCTCCGTAAAAAACAAAGCGGACGGCAGTCCCCGTCCGCTAATGCTGTGTGTATCAGTAAGAGTCAGTTTTTTTGTCTCATTAAGGAGCTGGAGTACTCCTTAACCGGCCAGATACGAACTGTTCACGTAACCGGTGGTATTTGTCTTTGGTGAATAAACCATTGCGTAGGTTCTTCCGTCATATCCATTTGTAAAACCGCCTACCAGCTGTACTCTGTCTCCGTTGTACAGTTCGGCTCCGCGAATCTCGTTGCCGTAATCATATGTCGGAGCCGTCCGCATAGCAAGATATCCGCTGGCCAGGTTGCTGACCGTATACCAATAGCCATATCCGACAGCGTTTCCGCCGGAAACTTCAGAAACTTCTTCATCATTGATTTTTTTGATTTCGTCTGCCATGATATTCTCCTTTTCTTTTGCGCTTTTTCAAAATATTTCCCCTGCTGCATTATAAATATACACTATTTGGGACAAAAGGTCTACTTTAAATCCCGGTATTCTCCCTTGCGTTCGCGCCCATGTCTTTCAGCAGCTTCTTTTCTTCATACATCAGGGCATCTGCCCGCTCAAATGCATCATGAAAGCTGCTGTCCAGACCGGGTTTGTAGTCAGAAAGACCGCCCGAAATAACAACCTCATTTGTTCGAATATGCTCAACCGAGCGATCATGCAGTTCCAGAACCAGTTCTTTCCTGTTGAGATAATCGCGCCCGCGGAGGACTACTGCGAACTCATCATCCAAACCAGGCCTCGGCGTCACTGCGGAACTTGTCGAATGATTCTTTTTCCATGTAGATCATATGACCGCAGTTATAATAGGTGAACGACACGTTATCTGCGAGCTCTTCATTCAGGAAAACATGGCTGAAGGTATACTCGGCAGAGTAGAACGGAGTTGCCCCGTCAAAGTATCCGCACAGAACCCATATCTTCAGTAAAGGATTCGCAGAAATGCACTCATTAATAGTCTTTTCCTGGCTCAGGTATCCGCCCCAGGTGTCAATCGGAAAAGACCATGCCATGTTGATTTCATCGTTCAGGGGTATATACGGTCTGTCCGTCTGAAACCCCAGTTCGCTGACGACGTAATCGTTGAACGTATTCCCGAATGACATACTGAACGACGTGCCGGAGGGGTCATATCCCGCGTCACGGGCTGACCCGCCGGCGAATGGTCCGGTTATCCTGCCGTCGAATCTGCCGACCTTTAGCTTTTTATCCTCCAGGAGTTCAGACAGAAAATCGTCCAGTTCAATCCGCAGATTGGAACCCAGAATATATTCTTTTTTCAGGCCTGTGTACCCGGCATATTTTTCAGCCAGTGCATCCAGCTCCTCATCCGTATAGCGGCTGCCATGGTATAATGCAGGAACATACTCGTCTTCTACAAAATCGCGTACCTCCTCCAGGTAATCCTCCAGGTTCATCTCCTGATATTCCTGAGCGAGAGCTCCGTGATACCAGGCATCGGCCGCATAGGTCGGAATGAACGTGGCGTATGGAAGGTCATTGCCTTCCTCGAAAACAACTGCTTCGCAGTCGTTGATCGAAGAGATCAGAATCAATCCGTTCAGGTTCATGGCATACGTATCGGCCAGGTACTCGCAGATTCCGACCGCCCGTGTAGTCCCATAGGATTCCCCGGCAACATATTTCCGGCTTCCCCAGCGGCCGTTCCGGTTGACATACTGACGAATGAAGTCACCCATGGTACGGATATCGTTGTCATACCCGATGAACGGATCATCTGAATCCTCCAGGGAGCGGGAATATCCGGTCCCGACGGCGTCGATGAACACCAGATCCGTCAGGTCCAGGAGAGAGTTTTCGTTATCAACTATCTGCACCGGCATACTTTTCGGATAGCCGTTCTCATCTACATCGACCCGGCGCGGACCGAGACATCCCACATGAAGGTACATACTGGCTGAACCAGGTCCTCCGTTAAATGCAAAAGTGACCGGACGCCCGGAGGGATCTTCCACACCGTCCAGGGTATAGGCCGTATAAAAGATCTCACAGGAACTTCCGCCGGTCTCCAGAACCATCGTCCCTGTCTCGGCTGTATAGAAGAGTTCTTTTCCCTGAATAACGGCAGAATGATTCGTAGTAACAATATTGTCCTGCGAAGCATCTTCAGTCTGGGCAGCTGCGTCTTCTGCCGGTGCGGCTGCTTCCGTCTCTTCAGCCGCCGCAGGCCAGGCTGCCGCCGGCAATGCCAGTATCAGCATTGAAACAAAAAACAACAATACAGTACGCTTTCTCATAACGTCCTTGCCTCCTCTCTGGTTTCCACTTTCGCAGGTTCCGTTTTTCCTCGTTTAGTATATGTTATTTTCTGCAAAAAAGCAAAGTGATCGACTGCAATTGCGGACATATTTCCCTCCACTTCAATCCTTTCCCTCCATATCGGCGTGCCGGAAAAAAACAATATTCCCGCAGACAGGCTGGCTTACAGCGTTAAATCTGTGATTCTCTTATAACGTGGCGAGAGAGACTGCACAATACACCAGAGCAGGACGGCATTCACATAGCCAAGTACATTCCCTTCTGTTTTCAGCGCTTTTATCGTTGTTTTTATTGCAGAGAAGTGATTCAGTGATTAGGATAGAGACAAACAAATCGATGTTTGGAAAGGTGAAAAATGGATATAAATATTCTTCTGGTTTTACAGGATTTCCGAAATGGAGCCGGCAGTATACTGACGGATTTTCTGGTAAAAATGACCTTTCTGGGTGAGCTGAACTCCGTTCTTGTAATGATGGCACTTATATACTGGAGCGTCAGCAAGGAACTGGGAACCTACCTGCTGATGGGATGGAGCGGAAACAGGCTGGTAAATGGCGCACTGAAAGTGACTGTCTGCGCATATCGCCCCTGGATCAGAGACTCTCGTATTATACCATACGGAAACTCCACTTCCACAGCAACAGGATATTCATTTCCCAGCGGTCATACCATGAATGGTGCCACTGTATTCGGCGGCGGCGCCCTGCGAAAAGAATTGCCGGCTGTTCTCCGTGTTGTGCTGGTCATTATCGTAGCCCTGATTGCATTCAGCCGTTTGTTTTTAGGTGTTCATACACCACAGGATGTTTTGGTGGGTGCATGCGCGGGGTTTCTGGTGATGTGGCTGGCACTTCATCTGATGCAGTGGATAGAGCACCATCCCGAGAAGGATGTGTTTGTGGCTTTCGCTGGAATCGGGCTGGGAATTGCCGTTGCTCTTTATGCCGCTTTCAAGCCCTATCCGGCTGACTTTGACGCGGAAGGGAAATTGATTGTAGATGGCGCAAAGATGGCCAATGACACCTTCAAAGCCGTGGGATATTGCGCCGCCTTTATGACCGGCTGGCTTCTGGAACGCCGCTTTGTCAGATTTTCTACAGATGTTCCCCTGGCTCAGAAACTGGCGCGCACTGTCATCGGACTTTTCGGCTATTATATAGTCAGTCTGATTCTCGCGTCTCTTGTCAAATCGTGGATACCGGGACCGGCGGGTACAACGATCTCCTGTTTTCTCCAGATGTTTTACGTTGTATTTCTCGTCCCTGTGTGTGCAAAACGGTTTGAACGCAGAGTCGAAAATGATCAGGAGGAAGGAGTATCCACGCCAATGAACTGATGATGTCAGAAAGTCAATGAGAACCGTCCCTTTTGACTTTCCGGTACGGCAGACGGATGTATTTCCCTTCTGTCACAGGCAGGTCTTCCAGATTCCCATCCGTTGCCAGCGCATATGCCAGTCGCAGCATATTTCTGCCCTGTCCCTCTTTATCATTATAGACTGTTCCTGCCATTTTCCCTTCCTCAACGGCTTCCAGCCCTTCTGTGATGCCGTCGATCCCGACGATAACCGGCCATTCCGACCTGGGGATGTTCTCTGCTTCCAGTGCGTCAATCGCTCCGAGAGCCATGGCGTCATTGTTGGAAAGAATCAGTTCAACAGAGGAGCCATATTCACTCAGCATGGCTGTCGTCTGCGTTTTCGCCTGTGCCCGGTTCCAGTTGGCAATGGCATAGCTGAGCTTTTCGACCTTCACGCCTTTTTCAATCATTGTGTTGACTGAATATTCCGTCCGGACGATGGCATCCTGATGGCCTGCTTCGCCCTCCAGCATGAAATACTGAACGATCCCGTCGCCGTTTTTGTCGGCGGTTTTGTCATACAGAAAAATATCCGCCGCAATTTCGCCTTCCAGAATACCCGACTGGAAAGCGTCCGCGCCTACGTAATAGAGCTTGTTCCACCGTTCAAGGTCCTCAGGGACGAGTTCCCGGTTAAAGTAAATGACCGGAACGTCGTTTTTTTCGCCAAGGTCTGAGATGACGGTGGGTTCCGTGCGGTCCACGAGGTTGACGCAGATGACATCGCAGCCCTTTTTGATCAGTTTTCTGACCTGTTCATTCTGGGTGCTCTGGTTTCCGGCCGCATCAAGTATTTCCAGATTAACGGTTACGCCGGTCTCATTTTTGATGACGGCAGCTTCATCGATAATGACCTTCATGAGTTCCGAAATAAAATTGTCATACTGATCGTACACGATGATTCCGATCTTTACCGAAGAAACCGGCTTTTCATCCTGCGCAGAACAGCCTGCCAGCAGCAGGGCGGCAAGCAGCAGCATAAGTCCGCGTTTTCCCGACAGTTTGCAGTTTCTCTTATCTGGCTTCATACAATCACCCCATCCTGCAAAGGATTGCGATTCCCTCACAGACATCAGCTTCTGATCGGAAACAGCAGAGTTTCCGTATCTTCATTGTAGAGACTGTCCTTCGTGACTGTCACAAATGGCACCGGCGCAGTTTCCTTCACTGCCGAATAGGTGCCGAGCTTCTGAGAGAGGGTCTTGATGCAGTGATATCCCATATAGTACTCATCCGGAACAATCAGCACACTGATCCAGCCTTCATCGACACTGATAATATTCTGCTCAGACCGCCCGATCCCAATGATACCGGGAGGCTCTGAATGGGTTTCTCTGGCATAATCCGACGCCAGTTTCGTCATGGAATCATCCAGAGCGAGCAGTACGTCCGCCGGTTCCGCCATGAGCTTCTCCCCCAGTGAAATCTCATCCGGAAGATCGGCGGGCGAACAGACCCATATAATCTCCGCTCCGGAAGACTGCAGACATTCCCGGGCGCCTCCCAGGCACAGTTCCATATCCGCAAGCCGGAGATCTCCGGCCAGTATCCCGACCTTGCATGCCGGATACTCTTCCGAAACTTGTTCCGCGGCCGCGGATCCCATCTCATACCAGTCTTCACAGATCGCTTCAATCTGCGGATCTGAAGCGATTGAAAATACAGCCAGAACGCTCGATGGTTTCAGAAGAGCTTCAAGGAGCTGCCCGTCACGGTCTTCCCCGCAAGGCTCCACAATCAGTCCGTCTGCGCCGTTCTCCAGTTCCTTTCTGATGACAGCTGTCACCTCTTCCGTGTTTCTGAACACGTCCGTAGATACAAAGTTGATGTTGATCTGTTCTTCCAGCGCACCCTGCTCAAGCCCCTCGCGGAATGCGATCCAGCGGTCGGATGTACTGTTATCCACAATGACAGAAACCGAGCGGTATCCCGGAGATCCGCTGTTCTGCAGCATACGATAAGAAGAATACAGGATCGCGATGAGGATTCCCGGGATCAGCAGGAGCTGCATTCCTCTGTTCCTGATCATACCTGTTCCCTCCTTCCCGACTCAAGCGCGGCGCAGTTCTCTTCGTTATAAAGGATCCTGGGAATGTGAATGCGGACGGTCATTCCTTCGTCGGGATGCGCTTCACAGGACAGACCGTACTGCTCGCCGAAGCGAAGCCGGATCCTGTTATGAACATTGATAAGGCCGACGCCGGATCCGCTGGCGGGCTCTCTTTCTCCGCCGGTCAGCAGGCGGGCCGCGGCCTCCTCAGGCATGCCCGGGCCGTTATCGGAGACCTCAAGGAAAAGATCTTTGTCCCGCTCATATCCCCGGACCTCGATCCGCCCTTCATCGTCCGTATACTCCATACCGTAATAGATCGCATTTTCCAGGAGCGGCTGCAGCACCAGCTTTACAATGCAGCAGGACTGTATATCCGGATCCACGTCAAAAATCACATCAAAGCGGTTTTTGTAACGGATCCGCTGAATATTGACGTAATTCTGCGCATGCTTCATTTCATCCCCGATGCTGATGATGGTTTTTCCCCTGCTCAGACTGATCCGGAAGAGGCTTGCCAGCTGTTTGATCATATATACGGCGTCATCGTACCTCTCGCCCTGGATCATCCAGAGAATAGAATCCAGCGTGTTATAGAGGAAATGCGGATTGATCTGAGACTGAAGAGCTTCCAGCTCACTCTTTCTTTTTTCCTCCTGTTCTACAACGATATCTTCCATCAGTCTGCGGCTCTGCTCCAGCGTGGACGCCAGCGTCCTTCCGAGATGCTCGACCTCCAGAGAACCGCCGATGTAGATATCCGACTGCCGGTCGCCTGCTTCCCAGGATGCAACTGACTCATCCAGTCTGCGGAGCGGCTTGGTTATACGGTCTGACAGCAGTGCGTTGATCAGGATCATGAACAGCAGGCTGACCGCCACCAGGAGGATCATCAGATAGCGGGTCGTGATTATTCCTGAGCGAAAGGCTTCCATCGGATCCACCCGCACCAGCTTCCATCCGGTATAGCCTACGGTTTTTACCGCGACCATCCTGCGTCTGCCCTCGAATACCTCCTCTGTGCTCTGATCTCCATAGGCTGCGGCCTGCAGATTGTTTTCTTTTATTTCACCCATGCGGATAAGACTTTCCCGGGGATGATAGATCAGCTTTCCGTCAGCATCCATCAGATAGACATATCCTCCTGCCAGATCCGTATTAGCCTGGTCAAGCAGATGGATGATGCTGCTGTAATTCATATCGACCAGAAGGACTCCCCGCATGGCTGTCCCGTTCCGGGTCAGGTCGACAGTACGGCTCAGGGAGATCACCCAGTTATACCGCCGGCTGGAATCGTTAAAGAGATTCTGTACATGGGGGAGAGAGAAGTGGAAGTTTTCGACCTCTTCCTCAGCACTTATGAACCAGGGCTGATCTTTCACGGAAATGTCTTCTTTAACAGTGGAGATCGGACAGGCATCGACCAGTTTCCCGGTCTCAGAATAATAGCAGGCAATACTCACCAGCTTATCTTTATTTGCCTCATAGAGAAGATCCATCTCCTCACGCAGGTCTTCTTCAGCCAGGTCTTTTCTCTTGACGACGGCATAGTACATGGAATCTGAAACACGGCGCATATTCCGCAGATAGTCTTCAAGGCTGAGCACCGTCTGGCTCAGGAGCTGCTCTGACGCCTCACGGCGGATCTGCTCTGACCGGTTTTCAAACTGCCTGTACAGCAGATAGCTCAGAAACAGCATAAAAAGCACCGCCACCGCAGTGAAAGAGAGAGACGTAATTACCTGAATGCTGACAGGCCTGGACTTTCGTATCTTCATCTGTAAATTATTCTTTCATTTTTTCAGCCCGGTAGGCAGTTGGTGATATGCCGTACTTTTTCTTAAAGACATAACTGAAGTAGTTTGCGTCCGCATATCCGATCTTTTCGGCGATCATATATGTGCGGTCTGCCGTTGTCAGCAGCAGCATGACTGCTCGCTCCATGCGGTAATCCGTCAGATAGCTGATAAAGGTCTTACCGGTTTCTTTTTTGAAAATGGTAGAAAAGTACGCTGCGCTGACCCCCAGCTCCCGGCATATGGTGTCTATGCCGATATTTGAATCACTATAATGCTCCTCCACATACCGGATGGCATTCCCGACAAAAGATGTCGCCGACTCGTCCATTCGTCTTCGGTACATATCACGTATCGTCCGGCAGGTCTCTTTCAGCCAGAGATCGGTCTCCCCCGGGGAATCGCTTTCGAAAATCCTTCGGATGAGTTCCTGTCTGCTGCCCAGAACAGCATCTGTTTCGATCCGGTTTGTGACGCACAGCTCGGCAATATGGGCACAGAGCGTCATGATAAAGATCTGATACTGCTGAATGGAAGCTCCGCCGTTCCGCAGATGACGGAAGGCCGTGTCGATCTCTGATTCCAGCTGCTGCACATCTCCCAGCCTGATCTGCCGGATGATCTGTGTCACACTGTCCATCTCCCATGACGGACTTTCCGTATCCTGCGGTTCCACCTCACGGATATTGATCGCCCTTGAATTGCCATAGAGAGCCCTGTAGGCAATTGCGCTGACCGCTCCCTGGTAAGAGAGCCTGAGACCGGAGGGATCCGTGCAGATCTGACCGATCCCGGCTGTTACCGGATATTCAATTGCCCTGGCTGCCATGCGGCAGAAGATGTCGACCGCATCTGTAAAGGATACCAGAGATTCTTCATCAAGGGAGATGATCAGCACCACATCCCTGAGATAGTAGAGAGATCTGCCCGCATACCTGCCTTCCATCCACTGATCCGCCAGGTTCCTGACAGATATGACCTTCAGCATATCGTCAGAATCACTGCCGTGTCTGATCCCGCTGACATGAAGGACAGCGATCAGATGATACGCCCCGTCCATGGTGATCTGGTAATCCTTCAGGTATTGATCTACCTGACTGTCCGGAATCCGGCCCTCTATAAGAGAGGTAAAGAAATTCTCCTGCATAAGAGGCAGGCTTTTCATATACTGTTCCCGCAGCAGATCAATGTTGCGCTGCTCATTCCTCTGGCGGTCCAGGCTGATCTTCAGTCTGGAGAAAACCTCCCTGAGCTCCAGCGGATCGACCGGTTTCAGCAGATACTGCTCGACCTCGAGCTCAATCGCTTCCCTGGCATATTCAAATTCATCAAAACCTGAAAAGATCACGATCCGTGTATCGGGATACAGTTCTTTCACTCTGCGGCTTAAGGCAAGTCCGTCCATATAGGGCATTTTAATATCCGTCAGAATCACGTCGGGATGTTTTTCCTCCGCGAGTTCCAGCGCTTCCACTCCGTTATGCGCATAACCGGCAACAAAAAACCCCATGGATTCCCAGTCCATTTTCTGCCGGATGATCTGCGCCGCATCCTCTTCGTCGTCTACCAGCAGAACGCTGTATAATATTTTTTCGTTCTTTTCCATATTGCACCTTTGTTTCACATCCGTGCAGCTATCTCATCGATCTTCCTCAGTTCTTTTTCACTATTAAAAAGAAGGCACGGCCGCCTGCTGCCGTGCCGCATAAACAGATAAGCCGACCGTTATTTCTTCTGGATGTATTTCAGACAGTCTATCGTTACCGCCGAAAGAATGATAATACCCGAAAAAACGAACTGCAGGTTTGTATCAACGCCCAGAATCGTCAGAGAATAGGTCAGTGCCGTAAATATCAGGACACCGACAACAATACCCTGAATCTTACCGATACCGCCGCTGAACGAGATGCCGCCCACAACGCAGGCAGCAATGGCATCGGTTTCCCAGCCCTGTCCATAGGAAGCGGATCCGGATCCGACCATACGGATGCATTCCAGCCATGCCCCGAAACCGTAAAGAATACCGGCGATCATAAAAGCAGTGATGGTAACCTTGAAAACGGATATACCGGAAGCAGCTGCCGCTTCGGAATTGCCGCCCACCGCATACATGTTTTTTCCGAGGATGGTTTTGTTCCAGATAAAGTACATCACAATGACAGCTGCAGCAGCCCACAGAATAATCGTCGGGAAGACCCCTCCGATTTTCGGTATGATCCAGCCCGGGATCTCACTTTCGATCGCGCCGAAAGATATTCCCTTGGTAGCGAATGTCATCAGGCCAAACATAATCAGCATGTTTGCCATCGTGGAAATAAAAGGATGTATCTTAAACCGCGCCGTAAAAAAGCCGGCAAAACTGGCAAACAGCGTGGTGACACAGCAGCATACCACCAGGGCCATAACGACACGGAGTCCGACCGGAAGCGCACTTAAATCAAACATCTTGCCAAAGATGGCACCTGTATTCGGACCTTTATGCATGATCATGGTTGAGATAACCATGCTGGTGCCGACCATACGGCCGACTGACAGATCTGTTCCTCCGAGAAGAATCAGCCCGCCGACGCCGAGCGCCAGAAACATACGGGGAGATGCCGCCTGCAGGATGTTCAGTACATTGGTCATGGTCAGCAGCTTTGTGTGCTTCACAACCGGTGCAAGGATACAGAGCATGACAAATACCACAATGATCGCGATATACAGTCCGTTATTCAGAAAAAACTGCCGCGTATTAAATGTATACTTGTAGTTTTCCCATCCCTGCTCCCATTTTTCTCTTACAGTAAACCTGGAAAGACGCAGCAGATCAATCATATGGTATTTTTCCATGAGAGCGTCATGCTTCCGGTTTTTGATTTCCTGAAGAGTGGCCTCATGCTTCAGCTTTGCATCAAACTGCCGGTTCTTGTGGACATATTTTTCATCCCTGATCTCATTCTTATCGGTCAGTTCCGATAGTTCTTTTTCATATTGTTTTTTCAGGTCCGCCAGTTCTGACTCATAGCGCCTGTTTTCAGCTTCTTTATCTGCTGCGCAGGCCGCTGCAACCTTCCTGTAATATTCCGAGTCATAATGCGTGTTCAGATACTGTTCTGCATCATTGACCAGAGCTTTGATCCGGTCTCTGTTCCTGGCTTCTACTTCCTTCGCCCTGGCAAGCTCTTTCCGGATGTCGGCAATAATGGTTGCCTTTTCTGCTTTGGTGTAGTTGGCATTTTCCTTTATGACTGCAATGTGATTCGTAAGGGTGGTCACTTTGTCGGTGCCGTCTACACGCAGGGTATTGATTTCCTCCTGCTTTTTCCCCACATACTCTTCAATGGGCTCCAGGAGCTTCTGCTCGTCCTCTGCGGAAAGATAATTATTGTTTTCAGCAGCCATCTTTTGTATCCTCCTCCCTCACAGATACATTGCGCTCAGTCTCAGGAGTTCTTCCTGACTGGTTTCCTTTGTATTGACGATTCCGGCCAGACGGCCGTTGGACATGACGCCGATCCGGTTTGTAATTCCCAGGATCTCCGGCATTTCGGAAGATACTACGATAATCGTCTTGCCCATCCTGGCCATCTTTATGATCAGCTCATAGATCTCGTATTTTGCGCCGACGTCAATGCCTCTTGTGGGTTCGTCCATCATGAATACGGACGGATCACGTTCGAGCCATTTCCCAAAGACAACCTTCTGCTGGTTGCCGCCGGAAAGTGAGGTGATGGCATCTGACGGCCCCATGCACTTGATATGCATCACATTGACTGCATTTGCGGTTGCTTTTACCATCTTGTCTCTGGAGAGAGCAAATCCTGTTTTATAATGTCCCAGATTCGCAATTGTCGTATTGAAAATCAGATCGCCCTCCAGAAAAAGGCCTGTTGCCTTCCTCTCTTCAGTAATCATGGCAAAGCCGTGATTCATCGCATCCCTTGCGTTGACGAAGTTCATCAGGCGGCCCTTATAGTATACGCGTCCCGCCGCTCTGGTCCTGACGCCGAACATAGTCTCCAGCAGTTCGGAACGGCCTGCGCCTACCAGCCCGTACAGGCCGAATATTTCCCCTTCCCTTACATCAAAGCTGATATCTTTCAGATTCGGCGCATACTTGGTGGACAGATGCTGTACCGAAATGACCGTATCACCCGGTGAATTGTCGACCGGCGGAAAACGATTATCGAGAGATCTGCCGACCATTGCGGCGACCAGCTCGTTCATATTCGTATCTTTTGTTTTTTTAGTCATGACAAGATTGCCGTCCCGCAGCACGGAAACTTCGTCGCAGATCTCGAATATCTCATCCATCTTGTGGGAGATATAGACAAGTGAGATGCCCTGGGCCTTCAGGGAACGCATCATTTCAAACAGCTTTGCGACCTCTTTCACCGTCAGGGAGGAAGTCGGTTCATCCAGCACAATCAGCTTCGCATTGTAGGAGATGGCCTTGGCAATCTCAACCATCTGTCTGGCAGAAACCGACATCAGCTTCATCGGCAATGCCAGATTGACCGTCATATTCAGCTTGCGGAACAGATCAGAAGCTTCCTTTCTCATTCTGGCTTCATCCACGACCCCTGCTGAGGTCTTCGGATACCTGCCCAGAAAGAGGTTGTCCAGTACATTTCGTTCCAGACACTGGTTTAACTCCTGATGTACCATTGCGACACCATTTTCCAGTGCATCCTTCGGGCCGGAGAAATTAACCTCCTTCCCGCTCAGCAAAATGGTTCCTTCATCCTTCTGGTAGGTGCCGAACAGACATTTCATCATCGTCGACTTGCCCGCACCGTTCTCGCCCATAAGTCCCATAATGGAACCGGGCTTCACATCCATATTTATGTGGTCAAGAACGCGGTTGCGGCCGAAAGACTTGCACATGTTGCGAATCGATAAGACGTAATTTTCTTCCTTATCAGCCATTATGATTCTCCTGTTTTTGTCGCCTGCGTCAACGGATGTCGGGTGAAAAATCAGGCCATCAGGAAGAGAACTTCCTGATGGCCTGTCCTCTGATCAGATAACAGATCGATTCAGCCCGTTTTACTGAAGCTTTGCAGTATAGGCAGCCCCGTTGTCCGTTTTGCACATATTGATGGCGAATCCGTCATATTCGCTCGGATTGGCCAGTCTGTCAGTGATGTTGGCTTCGGTCTGGCCGTCGCCCTTTACATACTCGACATCCAGATTCAGGATCCCGTCATAATTCTCGAGCTGCGGCAGATATGTGGCGTTCAGGAAGTTATCTGTGGAGTTGAAGATATCCAGCCAGACTTTTTTGACAGCCGCATCATCCTCGGACAGCTGGTTGCTGAATGCTGCATTCGGAGCGGTTGCATCCAGGAAATTCTCATAGTTGTCTGCTTTGACGGCACCGTTCAGGGCATAGAAGCAGCGAGTCTCTTCGTCATAGTAATACAGATCGTCGGAAAGGACATTGCCGGCTGCGTCCGGAATACTGATACCGGTCATAATATCCACATCGTCGATGGCGTTGCGGAGGACGCGAAGTGTCAGATACGCCTGAACGTCTGCGTTCTGAGAAATCGTTCCGCAGTATCCGTCGGCAATGGCGGCAACAGCGTCACTGTTTGCGTCGTAACCGAAGGTCGGGACGTTTTCTGCATGGGACCATGCGTTGAAGATTGCCATGCCCATACCGTCATTATTGGAAACAACCACATCAATCTGATCGCCGAAGGACGCGCTCCATGTGCCGATCGCGTTGCCTGCAGTCGGAGCATCCCATGTGGCTCCGGAGTTGTTCTTCATTTCCTGGGAAGCAAGCTCACGGACAACGAACTCCGTTCCGTCATTGGTCGTGATGGAACCGTCCTGAACGTCTGAGGAGGAGCCGTCGACATTGGTTCCGATCGGCTGGGAATCGATATCATCGATTGTTTCAATAGCCTCTTTGCCCTGTGAACTGTCCGGGACAGCCGTTCCGAGAGCCTTGCGGGCACCTCTCGTACGTGCGATCGAATCATTGTGTCCGATGTCGCCTATGCAGAGAACATAACCGATCACGCCGTCGCCATTGCGGTCAAGTTCAGCACCGTGCTCCTTGATATAGTCGGCAATCATCTCACCCTGCAGCTCAGCGCCCTGTTTTGCATCGAAGCCGACATAGTAGGTCTTATCATTCCAGGTCAGGGCATCCATATCAAGCTCGCCGGTCTGGGAGTTGGACGGCTGACGGTTGAACCATGCAACCGGCTTTTCAGCATTGGGAACATCCGATGCAGACACGGTACCTGCCGCAGCCAGTGTGCTGACAAGTAAAGCAGCCATAAAGACAGAAAGTTTCTTCTTCATAAGAATTCCTCCTTTGGAATAGCTTGACCGGCGAAACGCCGATATTGATATGACTATTCAGATTATAGCAAAGGCCAAATCTGAAAAAAATTCAAAATCCTTCTATTATTCTTAAAATTTCCATAGGGACGGTTCTCTGTCATACCCTGTCACGTCCAATACAGATTGGCAGAATAAAGAACCATATGATATAAATAATGTTAAGGAGGATTCACTATGGCAGCAAAATGGTTAAAAGACACAGTATTCTATGAGATATACCCGCAGTCATTTTACGATACAAACGGGGACGGCATCGGCGATATCAGAGGAATCATAGAAAAACTGGATTATATTAAAAGCCTTGGGTGCAATGCGCTCTGGATCAACCCGTGTTTTGACTCACCCTTTAAGGATGCGGGTTATGACGTGCGCGACTACAGGAAAGTAGCGCCCCGCTACGGAACCAATGAAGATTTGTTCAGTCTGTTTAAAACAGCGCATGCGAAAGGAATCCGCGTACTTCTTGATCTGGTTCCGGGACATACCTCGGAGGAACACCAGTGGTTTAGGGAAAGCCAGAAAGCGGAAAAGAATGAATACTCCGACCGCTTCATCTGGACGGAATTCTGCTTCCACGGTACAAATGACCTGCCCTGTGTCGGCGGCGAGAGCGAGAGAAGCGGCTGCTATATTCTGAACTTCTTTAAGTGCCAGCCCGCGCTCAACTATGGGTTCCTTCATGTGACCGAGCCCTGGCAGAAGAGCATGCGCGACCCGGCCGCCATTGCGACTCGTGAGGCACTCAAGGATATCATGCGGTTCTGGCTCGCTCACGGCTGCGACGGGTTCCGCGTTGACATGGCCTCTTCTTTGGTCAAGCATGATGATGAGAAAAAGAGCGGCACGAGTGCCATCTGGAGAGATGTGCGCAGAATGCTGGACCTCGAGTTCCCCGATGCTGTCATGGTCTCGGAGTGGAGCAATCCGTCCCTCTCTCTGCGCGCGGGATATGATGCAGACTTTATTCTCAACGAATTCGGCGGCAGCTACTCCACACTGATGCGCGATTACTGCAACCGCGGAGGCAGTATTCCAGGTGACCGCAATGCGGAGGACCACAGCTATTTCAAAAAAGATGCAGGCGGCAATATCAATCGCTTCCTCGACCAGTATCTGACATGGTATGAGGATACGAAAGATCTGGGATACATTTCTCTCATCACCTGCAACCATGACACGATTCGTCCCAGCTTCAATCTGGATGAAAGAGAGCTCAAACTGGCCTATTCCTTCCTGTTCACGATGCCCGGGGTGCCTTTCCTCTATTATGGCGATGAGATCGGCATGAGGTATCTGAATCTGCCTACCAAAGAGGGCGGCTACTTCCGCACGGGGTCCAGAACGCCAATGCAGTGGGACGACAGCACAAACTACGGGTTTTCCACGGGAAGTGCCGAAAACCTGTATCTGCCGGCAGACGATGCGGCAGATGCGCCCACTGTCGCGGCACAGGAACAGGACGCAGATTCCCTGCTGAACACTGTGCGTGAGATTCTCGCCCTTCGCCACAGGGAAGAGGACCTGCAGGCAGACGCGGACTTCCGTGTGATCTGCAGTGAGCCCGGAAAACCTTTCGTCTATAGAAGGGGCGGCCTTCTCTGCGCGGTCAATCCAAACAGCTGTCCCTCCAGTGTAAAGCTTCCGCAGGCATTTTCCACCGCCGGAAATACGCTGTTCCAGATGGGTGATGTCTCCGTGGAGAACGGCGCCCTGACGGTCGGCGGGCAGGCCTTCTGTATCATTAAATAGCGGCGCTGCGGTCGGTCTCTGCCTTGAGTTTTTCCGCCTATGACACCTTCAAAGCTGTGGGAAATTAAGAGGCAGCAAATTACCATTAGCAGGAGGAACGCATGAGAATAGAACATGTTGCGTTATATGTAAATGATCTGGAAGCAGCCAGGGACTTTTTTGTCAGCTATCTTGATGGTCATTCAAATGATGGTTACCACAACAAAAATACAGATTTTCGATCTTTCTTTATCAGCTTCGGGAGCGGTGCAAGACTGGAAATAATGTCAAAGCCGGAAATGGCCGATGCAGAAAAACAGCTTAACCGTACCGGGTATGCACATGTGGCATTTTCTGTCGGCAGCAGGGAGCGGGTTGATGAGCTGACCGCCAGATTGAAAGCAGACGGTTTTTCTGTTGTCAGCGGTCCAAGGACTACGGGAGACGGTTATTATGAGAGCTGTGTCGTGGGTTTAGAAGGCAACCAGATTGAGATAACAGTTTAAAAACCAGGGATTTGCGGCAGTATGAGGAAAAAGAGAAACAGTATGTCTGAGAAAAGAGATTATATTGCAGGCGCAGGCCAGACGTACATTCCCGTAAGTGAAAACATACATGTGAAATTTGCAGAATTTCAGGTGCCGTCCAAACCGGAACCGCCGCTTCCCGATCTGTGTCTTACAAAAGAAGCGGTAGAGAAGGGGTATGCCCTGCCCTCTCAGAAGCAGCATTTTCTTCCCGGTTTAACAGAGGAGATGCTGGACTGGTTCTGGGCAAACATGGAAAAAGGCTATTATCTGTGGGCCCCGGGTTCGCACAAGCGGTTCAACTGGGTCAAATCTCCTGTGGAATTCGGAATGGAGGACTCAGTTCATATGATAGCGGAATCCTGCGGTGAAGGGCTGCCTTTTTTTGGCGGAAATGGCATAAAATTCACCGCCTCCATCTGAGAGATTTTTATCCGTTTGAATGGATGCACAAGGGACGGTTCCTTCGAGCTCAAGTGGACGCATAAGGGCCGGTTCTTTCGAGCTCAAGTG
>CADBNA010000371.1 GCA_902795835.1 uncultured Lachnospiraceae bacterium
ATTTCCTGCGGGAGGTTATAGTCACTCTCCGGATTTGCCTTCAGCCAGTCACGCACAAACTGCTTGTCGAAGGACGGCTGTCCATGTCCCGGTTCATACCCCTCAACCGGCCAGAAGCGGCTGGAATCCGGTGTCAGCATCTCATCCGCCAGCACAACCTGTCCATTCTCATCCAGACCGAATTCAAACTTCGTGTCGGCAATGATAATGCCGCGCTGCAGGGCATAATCTGCACACTCCCTGTAAAGCCGGAGTGTGAAATCCCGCAGGCAGGATGCGTAGTACTCCCCTTTTCCGGGATACAGCTTTTCCAGTACATCCACGCTCTGCTCAAAACTGATATTCTCGTCATGATCGCCGATCTCCGCCTTGGTGCTGGGCGTATAGAGCGGCTCCGGCAGCTTTGCGCACTCCTGCAGGCCTTCCGGAAGGGTAATGCCGCAGACAGTGCCGCTCTTCTGATAGCTTGCCCATCCGCTGCCGGTGATGTAGCCGCGGACAATGCATTCTATCGGCAGCATGGTAAGCTTGCGGCAAAGCATGCTGTTTCCGTCAAACCGTTCCTGACGGAAAAATTCCGGCATATCCGCAACGTCCACACTGACCATGTGGTTCGGAACGATCTTCTCCGTGTAATCAAACCAGAATTTTGACATCTGCGTCAGGATGCGGCCCTTTCCGCTTACCTTATTCTTCAGAATCACGTCAAACGCGGAGATCCTGTCAGTGGCCACCATGATCAGATTGTCTCCCACATCATAGATCTCCCGTACTTTTCCTTCTTTGACCGGTGCATATTCCTGCATAATCTACCTCCTGTCAGCCCGGCGGCTGTATCAATTGTTTTGATATCTTTCTGTCATCAGAATACATCTGAGAGTAAACCTGTATCCTTTTATATCACAGATCCCCGGATCTTGTCTATTTACATATCATATTCTACTTATTTTTTTATTTTCTGGAATTTTTCACATTTTGATTTTAATTCATTCACAAACTGGTCACAGATTCTTTCTAAACTGAAACGCAGAAATGAGCCGGATGATAAAGCGATCATTTCCATCAAAAGCGAGAGAAATAATAAACAGGAGGAAAACACCATGCAGAAAATATGGAAAAAAATAGTAACAATGACACTTGCCACAGGGCTCATCGGAGGGAGCGTCGTATACGGGGTCAATCATGTGGAGGCAAAAACAGAAGCATCCGTTCCCGTAGCCATGGCTTCTCTTCTTGCCGGACAGGAACAGGCGCCTAAAGCAACCCTGACAAGAGCAGACACGACTCTGGAAGCTGTCGTTTCGTCTGAACAGACAGTTGCAGATGTAGCGGCAAATGCAATGCCGTCAATGGTCACCATCTCCACCATGTCTGTCGTAGAAATGATGAGTTTCTTCGGCGGAACCCAGCAGTACCAGGCAGAAGGCGCCGGTACGGGCATCATCATCGCCCAGGATGATTCCAATCTGCTGATCGCCACAAATAATCATGTCGTCAGCGACGCAACACAGCTGTCGGTCGGCTTTATAGATGAGACAGCTGCCGAGGCAGCCATTATCGGTACCGATCCCGACACAGACCTGGCAGTCATCAGCGTAAAACTGGATGACATTTCCGATGAGACAATGGCGCAGCTGAAGGTCGCGACCATCGGCGATTCCGATGCGCTGGTTCTTGGCGAGCAGATCGTCGCCATCGGCAATGCACTGGGCTATGGCCAGTCTGTCACAAGCGGCTATGTAAGCGCTTTTAACCGCGAGCTGAATCTGAGCGATGGAATGAATACCTTCACATCCTCAGATCTGATTCAGGTAGATGCAGCCATTAATTCCGGCAACAGCGGCGGCGCTCTTCTGAATATGCGCGGCGAGCTCGTAGGCATCAATGAAGCAAAGAGCTCCATGACTTCCGGCGGTGCGACAGTAGATAATATGGGATATGCCATTCCGATCAACAAGGCATCTTCCATTCTGGAAGAACTGATGAATGATTCCGGCCGCGAAGAATATGACGAAGACGAACGCGGCTACCTGGGCATTACCTGCGCCAATGTGTCAAAAGAAGATTCCCAGTTTTACGGAATGCCGGAAGGCGTGCTGATCAGATCCGTCACCGAGGGAGGACCCGCAGAGGAAGCCGGTCTTAAGAGGGGAGACGTCCTGATCTCTCTGGACGGAAAGTCCGTCAAGACCTACGACCGCCTGACCGACCGTCTGCATTACTATCAGCCGGATGAAACCGTTGAAATAACAGTCATGCGTGCCGATGACGGGGAATATGTTGAAAAGACCGTATCCGTCACCCTCGGCAGCAAAGATGTCATCGAAGAACTCACGAATAACCAGGGCGACAACTAAAGGACCCTGCAGCCCTGACAGAACGCCGGCAGATGCGGGGAACGGCACATAAAGAAGCCGTTCCTCACTCCTCAATAAACAGCACGCCCATGGTCCTGGGACCGCAGTGCGAAGAAATGGTACAGCCGGCAACGGTATGATGAACCTCTTTGCATCCGGAGAGATCCTTCACCAGCTTCATCAGCTCCTGAAGGGTCTCTTCTTTAAATTCTCCTGACTCCGTGAAAAAGATGTGTCCGGGCCGGATCTTCTTCCCCTCCAGCATTTCGGTTATATACCGGCGGCAGACGTGTTCGATACTGCCCCGGTATTTTTTAAACACCTCCAGTTTTCCGTCTTTCATCCGGAGCGCCGGTTTGAGCTTGAGCATATTGGCGCCAAGCGCCGTGATGCCGGAACAGCGGCCGCCCTTCCACATATAGGTTAATGTGTCCAGAACAAAACTGGTGGATACCTTGTCAGTCAATTTTGTAATATGGTCCGCGATCTCTGCCGCACTCATTCCCCTGTCCCGGCATTCGGCCGCTTCGATGACCAGGAGCCCTCCGCCTGTGGAAAGCATCCGGCTGTCCACGGTATAGACGCCCTCCAGCCTGCGCGCTGCCAGCGTAGCCGCATTGTATGTGCCGGACAATTCAGAGCTGATGTCTATATGCACCACTTCAAAGCCCTGCCGGGTATGCTTTTCAAAAGCCTCATAAAAATCCTGTTCTCCGGGGGCCGCCGTATGCGGCAGGATCTTATCCTTCCGGTAATGGGCATAGATATCCTCCGGCGTAAAGCCCTCCCCGTCCAGAAAAGTCTTTTCTCCCAGAACAATCGTAAGGGGAACGATCTGAA
>CADBNA010000372.1 GCA_902795835.1 uncultured Lachnospiraceae bacterium
ATATAGTCCGCGCTGGCTACGCCCTGGTTGGGATCTGTGAAGCACATCTGGAAGATGTTGCCGTAGGGATCTTCCATATTGTCAGCATCTTCGTAGATCACGGCCAGAGAAGATCCAGACGGAGTGATCGCGAAAATGTGATCATCAAAGTAGTTGGGAGCCACGGCCTGAGCAGGTGTGGATGTAACGGTATCCAGAGAGATCTGCATGCCCCAGTCCTTCAGGACGCCATAGGCATTGACAGCCTTCTCGGCATCATGCGCGTCATCCTCAAACTGAAGTTCAAACTGCAGGCCGCCCTGCGCGTTGATCTCTTCTACAGCAATCTCGGCAGCGTTCTTAACCGCTGTGCCGTATACGGCAGCGGGGCCTGTCAGGGGGCCGGAACCGCCGATCTTGATCGCATCATCTGCCATGGCCGCGACGCCGGTCATGCTCATAACCATGGATGCTGTCAGGACTGCTGCAAACATTTTTTTCATGTTCATAAATACATCTCCTTCCGAAATACAAATGATTCTGCAGAAGAATAATCTGCATTTCTCTATTATATGGACAAAAGAAGAATTTGGCAACGTTTTATATCATTTTTGCGGGAGATTATTTTTTTCATTTCATTTTACAGATGAGTTTTGCTCATCTTTTTTCCTGTCTTACATTCAGTTTTCAGGTTCCGGCTCTTTTTGCGCCGTTCACTGTGCCGGAAACATCTATATTTTCTCTGCCCCGGAAGCCAGTGTTTTCCTCAGTGCCGGCAGCACATGTTCTTTCCGCCGGGCCGGAAATCCTGTATCCTCCTCTGTGACCGATGCACATGTACTTTCTCCTGTGCAGAAAACCCCAGCCTTGTCATGACTGCCAATTTATACTATAATAAGTCAGTCTGTACCCGTACAGTCGCATCCATATGCGTTCAGAGTGAAACACTACAGTACAGGATACAGGCATTTTCGTTTAAGATTTTTCAGAAAGAAAAAACAAGGACAAGTGAGGTATTTCTATGAAGAGAAGAAAGAAACTGTTGCAGCTGTGCAGTCCTCTTCTGGCCGCAGTGCTCCTGACCTGCACCGCTGTCAGCGCATTTGCCGAAAGCGAGCCCCTTGAGGCCGTTCCGCTCTCTGCTGAACCTGTCACCGAGGATACTGCTCCGGCTGACACAGGCTCTGCCACACTGGGCGAAGGTATGATGAACAGCTATCTGACCGGGCTGCCGGTCAGCACGGAGGTCGGCCAGCGGCGGCCGTTTGCCGTCATGATCAACAATCTGCAGCCTGCCATTCCGCAGTCCGGAATCTCCAAGGCAGACCTGCTGTATGAGGTCATGGTAGAGGGATCCATTACACGTCTGATGGCTGTCTTTCAGGATATCGCCAGTGTGGGGCAGCTGGGCCCGGTCCGCAGCTCCCGTCACTATTTCATCTGGATGGCGGACGACACCGATTCGATCTATACCCATTTCGGATGGAGCGGCACCGCCCAGAAACTGATTGAAGATGAAGGCCGCCAGACCATCAACGGCACGTTCTACGACGGAGACGGCAATTTCTACCGGACCTCTGACCGCGAAGCGCCGCACAACGCCTATGTGACCGGCCAGGGTCTGATCAACATCGCCACTTCCAACGGTATTCCGCAGATGCATCCTGACGGTTATGTGCCGAACCTGAAGTTCAACGCGGCAGATACCCCGTTGGCGTCAGGAGAAGATGCATACGTAGTCAACATTCCGTTTGCCTATGACACCCCCTGGTTTAACTATAACCAGGATACCGGGCTGTATGAGAGATACGAATACGGCTCTCCGCATATCGATATGGAAAACAACGAGCAGCTTGCTTTCAAGAACATTATCGTCGTGTACGTGGATCAGTGGGTGTTCACCGACTACGGTCATCTGGATATGAACTATGCAGGTGAAAATGACGGCCTGTACATCACCGACGGCAAGGCCATTCCGATCCGTTCTGTCAAGCCCGGCTGGGAATACGCGGCACAGTACTATGACATGAACGGCAATGAGATTTACCTGAATCCGGGCAAGACAATGTTCGAGATCGTCCCGAGCTACAGCACCGTAACCTTCGGCGACACAGCACCGGTCTACGGAAGCTCTGATGAAACCGTATACTCCGAGGACGGAGGAGATGTCTGGTAACTTTCATGACGCACCTGAAAACCTGCATCTGATAACCGCAATTTCTCAGGATAATGAAAAAGTGAGGTATTCCGCAATGAAGAAAAGAAAGACACTGCTGCGGCTGTGCAGCCCTCTTCTGGCTACAGTGCTCCTTGTCTGCACCGCTGTCAGCGCCTTTGCCGAAGGGGAGCCCCTTCAGGCTGTTCCTGTTCCGCACGATACCGCGCCGGCAGAACCGGCCGCTCTCGGGGACGGTATGATGTACAGCTATCTGACCGGTGAGCCCGTCAGCACAGAAATCGGTCAGAAGCGTCCCTTTGCCGTCATGATCAACAACCTGCAGCCGGCTATCCCGCAGTCCGGAATTGCCAAGGCTGATATTCTGTATGAGGCGATGGTGGAAGGATCCATCACCCGTCTGATGGCCGTCTTCCAGGATATCGCCAGTGTCGGCGTGCTCGGCCCGATCCGCAGCTCCCGCCATTACTATCTGTTCATGGCAGATGACAACGACGCGATCTACACCCATTTCGGATGGAGCCCCTTCGCGCAGAAAATCATCGAGGATGAAGGGCGTCAGACCATCAACGGCATGGACTATGACGGCGACGGCAATTTCTACCGGACAGACGACCGCGAGGCGCCTCACAATGCCTACGCTACCGGTCAGGGCCTGCTGAACATCGCCACAGACCGCGGCATGCAGCTGACGCATGGCGCCGATTTCCAGCCGAACCTGAAGTTCAACACTGTCGATACGCCGCTGGACAGCGGAGAAGAAGCTACACGCGTCAACATTCCGTTTGCCTATGACACTCCCTGGTTCGACTACAACCCGGATACAAAGCTGTATTCACGCTATGAATACGGCGATGCTCACATTGACAGAGAGACCGGCGAGCAGCTGACCTTCAAAAACATCATTGTGCAGTACGTGGGACAGGTTGTCATCAGCGACTACGGCCATCTGGACATCGGCCTGATGGGCGAAACCGACGGCCTGTACATCACCGACGGCAAGGCCATCCCGATCAGAGGCACGAAGCCCGACGAACAGTACAAGACCATGTACTACGATCTGAACGGCAATGAGATCAAGCTGAATCCGGGCAAGACAATGATCGAGTACGTACCGGATAACTGCACTGTCACCTTCGGAGATACACCCCCGGTCTACGGCGATGCACCCGAGATGCAGGAGCAGACAGCAGATGAAGGCACCGACACCTGGACAGACGACGGGACGGCGACCTGGTAAGGGTTCGGTTAAAAGGCCCGATAATGAGTCCGGCTGAAAGGCCCGATAATGGGTCTGACTGAAAGACTTGGCCAAAAGGCCTGGTAAATGGTCCGGCCAAAAGAAAGATATCTTAAAAAAAGGCGGCTTCTGCCGCCTTTTTGTGTTATAGTATGATATGGCCGCCAGAGGATCATTCTATGCGCTGTTCCCGCGCAGGCAAAATGCAGCCGCAAATGGACAGCTGTACAGAGGGAGGCAATCTATGAGAATCGCTGTCATCGGTTCCGTCTTTGTCGATATTAAAGGCTACCCAAACGGAGAATTCGTGCCTACAGGCCGCAATGCCGGCCATATCATCCAGGTTCATGGCGGTGTCAGCCGCAATGTCGCGGAGAACATCGGCCGGGCCGGCTTTTCTGCCATGATGGTCGGGCTGACGGATACCTCCGGTATCGGCCAGGACGTGATTGCCAGGCTGATCACCTCCGGAGTGGATACCAGTTATATGCGCAGCGTTCCCAACGGATGCGGGACCTGGCTGGCTGTCTTTGACGGCAACGGCGACGTAGCCGCCTCTGTTTCCGTCCGGCCTGACCTCCACGAGATCGCAGACATACTTCTGCAGGAAGGGGAAGAGATCGCCGCAAAGTCAGACGCGTTCGTTGTCGAACTGGATATGGATTCTGAGATACTGGATCTCATCTTCAGTCTGGCTGAGTCCCATAAGATCCCTATATATGCGCTCGTATCCAATATTTCCATCGCAATGGAACAGAAAAGCCGGCTGAAGCAGACCGCCTGCTTTGTCTGCAATCTGCAGGAGGCTTCTGTATTTTTTGGGGAAAAGCTGGAAGCTATGGAACCGTCAGAGCTTCTCTCCCGTCTTCCCCTCCTGGTCAAAAAAGAACAGGTTCCACGCATGATCGTCACCATGGGCGAGATCGGAGCCGTCTGCGCGGAACTGTCCGGGGAATCCTCTTTTGTTCAATCGCTGGATATACCCGTCGTCGACACCACCGGGGCCGGAGACGCTTTTTTCTCAGGAGTCACGATCGGCCTGACTTCCGGACTCACCCTGAAACAGGCCTGTGAAATCGGAACCGCCATGGCGGCGTCCGTCATCACAGTAAAGGACAACACCGTTCTCCCGGAAATATGCCGGGAAATACAGATGTTTCTCAGTTAACCCGGCCACGGTGGTTTATCAGAGCATTCAGTCTGTTGCTGCGTTTACTATAAAACACAAAAGGAGTACATACATGCTGAAGAAAATTATCAACGGTACGCTGCTGCTGCCAGAAGGTGATTCCTTCCGC
>CADBNA010000373.1 GCA_902795835.1 uncultured Lachnospiraceae bacterium
ATTACAGGTAAAACACGTGGGAGGGATCATTCCCGCCACTACCACAGGAGGAAATTACTATGAAGCACGGAAAGAAATATGCAGAGGCCGCCAAGGCCATTGAGCGCAGCACACTGTATGATCCGGAGCAGGCCATTGCTCTTGCAAAGCAGACTGCGATCGCAAAATTTGATGAGACCATTGAAGTACATATCCGTACAGGCTGCGACGGCCGTCATGCCGACCAGCAGATCCGCGGAGCTGTCGTTCTTCCGAACGGCACAGGCAAGACCGTACGCGTCCTCGTATTTGCCAAGGGAGCAAAGGCTGATGAGGCACAGGCGGCCGGCGCCGATTTTGTGGGTGCCGAAGAGCTGATTCCGCGTATCCAGAACGACGGATGGCTTGACTTTGATGTTGTTGTCGCCACACCGGACATGATGAGCGTTGTCGGCCGTCTGGGCCGTGTCCTTGGTCCGAAAGGCCTGATGCCGAACCCGAAGTCCGGCACGGTCACCATGGATGTGACCAAGGCCATCGCTGACATCAAAGCCGGTAAAGTTGAGTACCGTCTGGACAAGAGCAACATCATCCATGTGCCGATCGGAAAAGCTTCTTTCGATCAGGCCAAGCTGAACGAGAATTTCCAGACCCTGATCGGTGCCATCAGCAAGGCCAGACCGGCCGCTCTGAAAGGCCAGTTCATGAAGAGCGTCGTCGTAGCGTCTACCATGGGCCCCGGCATCAAGGTGAATGTGAACAAGCTCGGATAAAAGTTCTTGACATCCCGTTTTCCGCGTGGTAATATATCATCCGTATCACGCCGAAGACAGCAGGTGCCGCAAGGCGTAAGGGTTCAGACGCCTGCCGAGGATGTAGATTCTTTTTCACGGAAGAACTCATGCCCGCACAGTTTCGGCTGCGCGGGTTTTCTTATGCGTGTTACGCTCATTAAAATAAGGAGGTAACCGAAACATGGCAAAGGTAGAACTGAAGAAGCCGGTCATTGATGAGATTTCCAATGTGATCGCTGACGCCGATTCCGTCGTGCTGGTCAATTACAGCGGACTGAACGTGGAACAGGATACGCAGCTGCGGAAAACTCTGCGCGAGGCAGGCATTACTTACAAGGTCTACAAGAACACGATGATGAACTTTGCGTTCCAGGGCACGCCCTGTGAGGCTCTGGCAAAGCATCTGGAAGGGACAAACGCCATCGCCGTCTCAAAAGACGATGCGACCGCTCCGGCCAGACTGCTCAAAGAGTTCGCAAAGAAAAACCCGAAGCTGGAGCTGATCGCCGGTGTCGTAGAGGGTGACTACTATGACCAGGCCGGCGTGGCGGCACTTGCCGATGTACCGACCAGGGATATCCTTCTGGGCAGACTGTTCGGCAGCATGCAGGGTACGATTTCCGGTTTCGCACGTGTTCTCAAACAGATCGCCGAAAAAGACGGCGAGGGCGCACCCGCTGCAGAAGCTGCACCGGCTGCGGAATAATTCACAAGAAGATAAGAATAGGAGGATATTACAATGGCTAAGTTAACAACCGAAGAATTTATCGCTGCGATCAAAGAGCTGTCTGTTCTGGAGCTGAACGAGCTGGTCAAGGCCTGTGAGGAAGAGTTTGGCGTTTCCGCTGCTGCAGGTGTTGTCGTGGCAGGCGCTGCTGCCGGCGGCGAGGCTGAGGCTGCTGAGGAGAAGACCGAGTTTGATGTTGAGCTGACAGAGGTCGGCCCGAACAAGGTCAAAGTCATCAAGGTCGTCCGTGAAGTGACCGGTCTGGGCCTGAAGGAGGCCAAGGAACTGGTTGACAATGCTCCGAAGATCGTCAAAGAGCAGGCTTCCAAGGGTGAGGCTGATGACCTGAAGGCCAAGCTGGAAGAGCAGGGCGCAAAGGTTACCCTGAAGTAATCATTTCTGACAGTAAAAGAGCGGCAGCCGGAGAAACCGGAAGCCGCTCTTCTCTTCTTCTTTTCTGAACAATCTGTTACATTTCTTTTAAATTCTGTTTGACACCATTGGAAATTTGTGTTATTGTAAAAAATGCACTATTTTGGCAACATGTGCGCTCTATCCTCTGCAAACGATTTCTTTTGTGCGTTTTGTTGAGGGTTCAGCTTCGTTATCTGCATATCAATTTTATATCACAAGAGGTGAAGCGTCAATGGAGAAAAACAGGATACGTCCCATTCCGAGCGGAAGAAACATGCGAATGACCTACCAGCGTCAGAATGAAGTCCTCGACATGCCCAATCTGATCGAGGTTCAGAAGAACTCTTACAACTGGTTCCTGACTGACGGACTGAGAGAGGCATTCGGCGACATTTCTCCGATCGAGGACTATGGCGGAAAACTCAGTCTGGAATTTGTGGACTTCCAGCTGTGTGAGGATGACGTCAAGTATTCTATAGAAGAATGCAAGCAGCGGGATGCAACATACGCTGCCCCTCTGAAGGTTAAGGTCCGTCTCTACAACAGAGAAAAAGACGAGATCAGTGAACATGAGATCTTCATGGGGGACCTGCCGCTGATGACCGCTACGGGAACATTTGTCATCAACGGCGCAGAGCGTGTTATTGTCAGCCAGCTCGTCCGCTCGCCCGGCATTTACTACGCCGTCACCCATGATAAACTCGGCAAAAGGCTGTTTTCCTGCACGGTAATCCCCAACAGAGGTGCCTGGCTGGAATACGAGACCGATTCCAATGATGTGTTCTATGTGCGTGTGGACCGCACCAGGAAAGTGCCGATCACGGTTCTGATCCGCGCGCTGGGCATTGGCACAAATGCTGAGATCGTTGAGTATTTTGGAGAAGAACCCAAGATTCTGGCCAGCTTTACCAAGGATCCGGGCAACAGCTACCAGGAAGGTCTGCTGGAGCTCTACAAAAAGATCCGTCCCGGCGAGCCGCTTGCCGTTGAGAGTGCCGAAAGCCTTATTTACGGTATGTTCTTTGACTCCCGCCGGTATGATCTGGCAAAGGTAGGCCGGTATAAATTCAACAAAAAGCTGTCGTTCCGCAGCCGGATTGCCGGCTGTGTGCTGGCAGGCGACGTTGTCAATACCATGACCGGTGAAATCATAGCCGGAGATGGAGAGAAGATATCCCGGGAAACAGCGGATGAGATCCAGAATGCGGCTGTTCCGTTTGTGTGGGTTCAGACCCAGGACGGGCCGGTGAAGGTGCTTTCCAATCTGATGGTCGACATCACAAAATGGGTGGACATCGATCCCGAGGAAGCCGGCATCACAGAGGCGGTCTATTATCCGGTGCTTGCCCAGATCATGGAACAGTTTACGGATCCCGATGAGCTGAAGGAAGAAATCAGCAGCCGCGTACATGATCTGATTCCGAAGCATATCACGAAAGACGATATTTTTGCTTCCATTAACTACAACATGCATCTGGAGCATGAGGTCGGCAGCAGTGATGACATTGACCATCTGGGCAACCGCCGCATCCGCTGCGTGGGAGAACTGCTGCAGAATCAGTACCGTATCGGCCTGTCCCGTCTGGAGAGGGTAGTGCGTGAGCGCATGGCGACACAGGATCTGGATTCCGTTACGGCGCAGTCACTGATCAATATCAAGCCTGTCACTGCCGCCGTGAAAGAGTTCTTCGGTTCTTCACAGCTTTCCCAGTTTATGGACCAGAACAATCCGCTCGGCGAGCTGACGCACAAGAGACGTCTGTCTGCCCTTGGTCCCGGCGGTCTGTCCCGTGACCGGGCCGGATTCGAAGTCCGTGACGTACACTATTCGCACTATGGCCGTATGTGTCCCATTGAGACCCCTGAAGGTCCGAACATCGGACTGATCAACTCGCTGGCATCATATGCCCGGATCAACAAGTACGGCTTTATTGAGGCCCCGTACCGGGTGATTGACAAATCCGATCCCGAGAATCCCCGCGTGACGGACAACGTGGTCTACATGACGGCGGATGAAGAGGACAATTATCATGTCGCCCAGGCGAATGAGCCTCTGGATTCCGAAGGACACTTCATTCACAGGAATGTATCCGGCCGCTACCGCGATGAAACGCAGGCCTATGAGAAGAGACTCTTTGACTATATGGACGTTTCACCCAAGATGGTCTTTTCTGTTGCGACGGCCCTGATTCCCTTCCTGCAGAACGATGATGCAAACCGTGCGCTGATGGGCTCCAACATGCAGAGACAGGCTGTGCCGCTTCTGTTTACGGAAGCGCCTGCAGTCGGTACAGGTATAGAGGAAAAGGCTGCTGTTGACTCCGGCATATGCGTTGTTGCGAAAAAATCCGGCACGGTGACGTATGCCGCATCCGGCGAGATCAGGATGGACAATGATGACGGGACCAGGGATACCTACCACCTGATGAAGTTTGCCCGCAGCAACCAGAGCAACTGCTACAATCAGAGACCGATCGTTTTCAAGGGCGATTATGTGAAGGCGGGTTCCGTCATCGCAGACGGCCCCTCGACATCCGGCGGCGAGCTGGCACTTGGCAAGAATCCACTTATCGGATTCATGACGTGGGAAGGATACAACTATGAGGACGCAGTTCTGATCAGCGAGCGCCTGGTTCAGGATGATGTGTATACCTCTATTCACATTGAAGAATATGAGGCGGAAGCCCGCGATACGAAGCTCGGACCGGAGGAGATCACCAAGGATGTGCCTGGTGTAGGCGATGACGCCCTGAAGGATCTGGATGAGCGGGGCATCATCCGCATCGGCGCAGAGGTCCGTGCCGGAGACATCCTGGTCGGCAAGGTTACGCCGAAGGGAGAGACAGAGCTGACTGCGGAAGAGCGTCTGCTCCGGGCGATCTTCGGCGAAAAGGCCCGGGAAGTGAGGGATACCTCCCTGAAGGTGCCGCACGGTGAATACGGCATTGTCGTTGACGCGCGTGTGTTTACCCGTGAGAACGGCGATGAACTGGCGCCGGGCGTCAATCAGGCAGTCCGCATCTATATCGCACAGAAGAGAAAGATTTCGATCGGCGACAAGATGGCCGGCCGCCACGGAAACAAGGGCGTTGTTTCCCGCGTGCTGCCGGTGGAGGATATGCCGTTCCTGCCGAACGGACGTCCGCTGGACATCGTATTGAACCCGCTGGGCGTGCCTTCCCGTATGAATATCGGCCAGGTTCTGGAGATTCACCTGAGCCTTGCATCGATGGCGCTTGGCTTCAATATTGCCACGCCGGTCTTTGACGGAGCAAATGAGATTGATATCCAGGATACGCTGGAGCTGGCCAATGACTATGTTAATATGGAGTGGGAAGATTTCCGCGCCAAATATGAGGACACTCTGCTTCCGGAGGTTATGAGCTATCTGGAAGAACATCTGGACCACCGGTCAGTCTGGAAGGGCGTGCCGATTTCCCGTACGGGAAAGGTTCTGCTGCGGGACGGCCGTACCGGAGAACCGTTTGACGGACCGACGACCATCGGCCACATGCACTACCTGAAGCTGCATCATCTGGTAGACGACAAGATTCACGCGCGTTCCACCGGCCCTTACTCTCTGGTTACCCAGCAGCCGCTGGGCGGCAAAGCCCAGTTTGGCGGACAGCGATTCGGAGAGATGGAGGTGTGGGCACTTGAGGCCTATGGCGCTTCCTACACGCTGCAGGAGATCCTGACCGTGAAATCCGATGATGTTGTCGGCCGCGTCAAGACCTATGAGGCAATCATCAAGGGCGAGAACATTCCGGAGCCGGGTATTCCGGAATCCTTCAAGGTTCTGCTCAAAGAACTGCAGTCTCTGGGACTGGATGTCCGGGTTCTGCGGGATGACAACACAGAAGTGAAAATAATGGAATCCGTCGATTACGGAAATACCAGCTTCCGCTCAATTATGGAAGGCGACCGTTATTCCAGCCGCGAAGATGAGAACAACCTCGGCGCATATGGCTTTGCAAAACAGGAGTTCCATGGCAGAGAACTGGTGGGCATCGAGGATGAGAGCGATTCATCCGACGGGGAATCCGAGGATGATGAAGAATTCCTGAAGGATCTGGATGAGAGCTATGATGACATTGACGAGTGACGGAAAGGGGTACATACATGCCGGAAAATGTGAAGAATGAAGCGACAAACCAGCAGCTGGCTTTTGAC